>JBDHMR010000023.1:0-9959 GCA_039656035.1 Gemmatimonadota bacterium | reverse complement strand
TCTGCGCTCGGCGATGTCCAACTGAGACAGGATCTTGACTCGGGATGTCAGCGCCGCCCTCATCCTGATCGGCGGTCGCATTACTTCCTGCAACGATCCGTCGATTCGATACCGCACCCTGAGTTCGTGCTCGAACGGTTCGATGTGGATGTCGCTGGCCCCTCGTTTCACCGCGTCGGTGAGGAAACCATTGATGAGCTTCACCACCGGCGCGTCATCGATCTGCGCCTGCGTAGCAGCCTCGTCTTCCCGCTCCTCAACGACCTCGATATCGTCGTCCTCGATGTCCTTCAGCAGGTCACTGAGTTGCTGGTCCGAGGTAGCGTACTGCTGCTCGATCAAGCTGTGGAGCGTGTAGTCTCCGGCGATGACAGGGAACAGATCATACCGGGTGATGAACTTGAGGTCTTCGATGAGCCCCAGATTGGTCGGATCCGCCATCGCCACGGTAAGGGTCCGCCCCTCCCGCTTCAATGGAAGCACGGTATGCTTGAGCGCGATTTCCGCCGGAATCAACTTTGAGATGTGGGGATCGACTTCGAACCGCGACAAGTCCACCGCGGGCATGCGATATTGGCGCGCCAGTAGCTTGGTGATGGCATTCTCATCCACCAGGCCCTGCTTGACGAGGAGGTACCCCAGACGATGGCCGGTCCCCTTCTGCTCCGCCAAAACCTGCTTGCACTGATCCTCAGTGAGCAGGCCTTCCCGAATCAGCATCTCGCCTAAGCGGTCGCCGCCAGTGGCCGTAGTCGTCATGGCTACCCAAAGTGTCGGAGAAACACCGGGACACCGACCCGTCATGGTGCCGAGCCCGGTAAGTCGGCCGACACCGAGGTCGACCAATCATCGGGTGGTCAGTCGCCAAGATCGTGCCATCGGTTGCACAGGGCTCGGCTCGGCTACGCCATCCATCGCTATCTTGCCTAGCCCAAAGTAGTTAGGGCAACCTGATCCGGCCCCGTAACCGGGCCACAGTCCCCGGGCCGATACCGGGAACACCGGTCAAAGATTCGAGGGTCGCAAAGGGCCCATGCACTTCGCGATAAGCCAGCAGATTGGCCGCCCGGGACGGCCCAATGCCGGGGAGAGTCTGCAACTCATCGACGCCGGCCCGGTTGACGTCTACCATTCCAGCCAAGTCTCCCACTGTGCCGGTGGCGGTCGGAGACCCGGAGAAGGACGCAAACGGCTGCACGGCACGCATTAGTGCCGGTCCTACGCCAACAACCCGATCAAGGCCCTCGAGGCCGCCAAAGGCGCCGCGCTGTTCCCGGTCGGCCACGATGGCCTTGGCCAGGCTGGGACCCACCCGGGGTAGGCGCATCAGCTCCTGGACTGGTGCCCGGTCGAAATCGACGTGTTCGCCCTGGGCCAAGGGACGCATCAGGCGGGCGACCCTGTCCCGGTGGGCTCCCAGCGACGCGCTGTCCCGCGCCGGCAGGAGGGTCACCGCCCCGGGCGGATCGCCGGGATCGGTGACGGCCAACTTGATCCCGTGGCCCAGAATGGCGAGGGCGATCAGCAGGAGCACGGATCGTTGTCCGCTATTGCGCATTGTTGGAATCTGGGGCGGAATGCCCCGGTGGTCCGGATCATTGCGTCGCCGACCGGTGCAGGAAGCTGCAGATTCAGCGATCAGATGTCAGCGATCAGCTGTCATTGTCCTGGGTTCGGTTCCTCGTCACTTCCGCTGTTCCTCCCGGTGGATCATCTCCAAGGCCACGTCGCCGACCGCTTGCAAGCTGGCGGCGCTGATCTTGTCGATGGTGTCTTCAGTGGTGTGCCAGTGTGGGTAGTCGAAATCGATGATGTTGATGGCCGGAATCCCGGCCTGTTGCAACGGTATGTGATCGTCGGTGATGGCTTGGCCGGTGGCGTTTACGAACACGTGCCCGTAGCCGATTCGGCGGGCGGCATCCCACACTTCTTTGACCACGTCGGGCGCACCAATGAGAGAGTTGCCTTCCTTGGGGAATCGCTGATTCATATCGCCCACCAAGTCGAACAGGATGGCGTAGCGGGGAGTAGGCCCATCGGGCAGGTGATCCACGAAGTACCTGGAGCCGATCAGGACGTCGTCTTTTTCGGCGAAGACACCGTAGTCCTCGCCGTCCACCAGCAGAATATCCACACCGATCGTGGGTGACATGGCCTGCAGCGCGTCGGCGACGCCCAGGAGGACCGCAACGCCCGATCCGCCGTCGTTAGCGCCCGGCACGGGAGCGTCGGGGTCGGACGATTTCGGGCCGTCGGCCTTGGGCCGGGTATCCCAGTGGGCCAGAAACAGGATCCTGGACGGCGCGGCGGGGTTGAACCGCCCCAGGACATTGCGCATGGGGAGAGAGTCTCCCTCGCGCGAAACGTGTACCCAGTCCTGGGTCACGACCACATCCGCCCGTGCCCGCATGAGGCTATCGAGCCACTGCCCCGCGGCCTGATGTTCCAGCGTCCCCGGGATCCGCGGTCCGAAGGCCAGCTGGGCTTCGATATAGGAAAAAGCCTGAGCGCCATCGAATGGACGGGGCGGTGCCTGTTCAGCCTGGCAGGCTACCAGAAACGATGCGGCTATGGACAGAATGGACCTCAACGAACCCATATCGGCTCCGATACCCTTGAGTGCAGCTTACCGGAAGTCCCCGGCAAATAGCGAAAGATTGAAACTTAAACTGATGACAATCTGAGAGGTCTTGCGATCGAGGTGGCGCGCATCGCTGATGGCATAGCTGAAAGTTAAGCCACCCTTTAGGAGCTGTGATACGTCTGTATCAAGCGATGCGTTCAGTTCCTGTCGCCGGACGTCGTTGATCGTAAGACAGTCGGCTTCACCGGGTCGTTGGAGACAACTGGTAGAAACAGAGCTGAGCGCGGTTAGCGACGTCCTGACCAGTCTCCGACGACGACTAATAGACAGGGGAAGCGGAAAAGAGTAGGCCAGGCTGCCGTTGAGCTGGCTGCTTTCGACAAGCGTAGTGTTCCCGTTGTTGAGGATCTCGCTATTGGAAGACGAATATCCCGCCGTGAACAACATACCGTTCTTTAGCGAGAGATTCAGGTCGGGCGACAACGACTTCAGCTTGTTGAGCCGGATGTTGGGTGCGCCCTCATCAGAACGAGGCGTGACCGTCGTCCCTTCCGTACGGCGGAACACCAAGCCCAGTCCGATCAGCGCGATCGGACCACTCGTGATCGACTTGCTCCACCTGACGTTACCTACTGGCCATTCCTTGGCTCTGATCTGGGTCTCGAGAAAGTCCGCCCCCACGCGAGTGAACTGTAAGGTCCGTACCAAGCCGTAGCTCAGCCGGGCACTGATCCCGGCGGGGAAAGTGGCCCCAGTTGAAATCCTGTCGGTGATCACTTCCTGGGCACCACGTGCCAACTGATCCTCCTGAACCAGAAAGTCGTCGAGACCTCCCAGTCCCAGACGATAGGCAACGCTCGGCTCGAAAGTGGCGAGATCGAAAGTGGAGGCCCGCCTAACACGTGTGCTCAGGTCCAAGGGACGTGCCCGGGCAAACACCGCGGTCACGCCACTGCTGTCGCCGAAGACCGCACGCACCAGCCGGGCCACATCGAGCGCGGCGCCCAATTCCCGGATGCGGCTGTTGTTGTAGGTCTGGGGCAGCAAAAAAACTCCGGACGAATCGCCATCGGCCCGAATGGGGGTGCGGGTCGTCAAGTCCCGGTTCAGCCCGAAGGTACTACCGGTAACGTACCTTGGACGAAGCCAGGAATTGATTCGTGGTGTGATCGACATCTGAGTCGACATCGCCCTGGACTTCTCGACGCCCACGTCGACACCGAGCAAGCTCTGGCGCGACAGCGAGGCCAGCCGGCCGATGGACGTAGAGTCGGCGTAGTGGCGCAGGTCCCGGGTGCTGCTAAGATCGCCGCTCAACGTCAGCAATCCCAGCGGCTGCCAGGTAAGCCCGGCGGAATTCACCCACAGGTGGGACAGCGACGTCGCTGGTGTGAAGTTACCGTCACTCGGTAGTTCCACCGGTACCAGGAAGGTGGTAAAGTCCGACTGGTTACGGCTGAGCCTGCTGCTGAACCGCACACTTCGGGGTGTCAGCGAGAACTTGGCGCTGCTGAGTCCGGTGCCTGCTTCGCTCCCGCTGAACCAGTCGGGGAGCCCTCCGATCAGACCACCGAGACCCAAAGCAATACTGGTCGTGCCCGGAGAAAGATTGTAGGTCAAAGCCAGATTGCTGTTCGAGTTGGCGGTTTGAGACAACTCCCGCCGCGCCTGCCCAGTGGTGTACCTTGCCGTAATGGCCAGCGGATCCACAAATCCACGGGTAATCCAACCGAATCCTTGCCTGCTGCGGCGCACGGTCATCGAGAAGCTGGTTGACCACGATTCCGGCGTGCGGAGTCCATCGAGGTCGCTGGCAATGATGTCGGTGCCCGCTACCAGCTGGGGGTCCGTCGATCCACGTGTGTAGGCGATCGTGGTCGGCACGAACAATCCAAGCCCTGGTGGCAGAAACCGATCGAGCCGCAGTGTCGAGGAGAGGTTCAAGTTGCTGGTCGTCTGGTAGCTGGGATCCTGACCCAGTTGCCGGAACTGTCCACCGCGTCGGGTAAAGCCAAAGGTAAGGTCACCCACGTCTGACGCGCTCAACCGACCGTCGATGGCCAGCGCGGTACCGACCTCGTTTACCGGCCGGGTCAACCTGATATCGTCAATCCACAACTCGGCCGTGTCGATGATCGTGGTGGAAGCGACCCTGATGATGCCGGCTGATATCTGCTGAACGGCGGCCAGGTTGGGCGGGTTGATCCCTGGATCGGCCACCTGTACCAGATACGGTCCGTTGCAGGCGACATATGCGGTGGAATCGCCGGCGCCGCACTGCGCCGAACCGCTCGGCGGCAAGCCCTGCAGCCATTGCACTTCCACCTGGCTGCGTAGTTCTCGCCAGATGTCGAGATTGATGACCGCCTCGGGCTCCCAACTGGTAGTACTCGCCGGAGTTCGATAGAAATAGAAGTTGTTGTCGTCGCTCCCCATCTTCAGAAACGCCTCCAGGTCACCCTCGCTCCAACCGGAGCCCCGGCCCCGAAACCAAACACGCAGATCACGATAGCTCAACGTGTTCTGAGGTCCGGCGATAAAGCGATTGATGGCTTCAACACGCTGGTCGACTTGGAGAGCCTCTCCGGTAATAGGGTCCACGACATAGACTCGCAACGATGTTTCGTTTATTTCAGTCCCCAGGTCTTCGCCCGTGCCGCTGCGGTTACCTACATTGCCCACTCCCGGCGGCGAGACATACCCCAGACCGGCGCTGTCCGTCGTCGAGATGGTGGTGACAGTGACTTCTCCCGTGGGGTTGGCGGTGCTGCCGGAGATCCCATCAATCGCTGTGTTCGCCAGTCGGATCCAAGGCGCCCCGGTGAGCTTCATCCGGGCGAAACCCCAGCGCACCACAGAATCGACGTCACTGGTCGGACCGGCTACCGTGACCCTGAGGTGTTGCACCAACCGTGCATTGGGAACACCCAACACTTCGTCCGGAGAGTCGAGCGGGATCCGGAAGAGGCTCCAGCGACCGTCGGAGGTTATCCGGCCATTGCGGACAAAGAAACGTCCCATCTCGGCGGGAGTGAACACCCAGCGAAAGACATTGTCCGCGATATTGATCGCGTTGAAGTTGAGGAGATCGTCACCATTTAGATCCTCTGTGTCCAGGATTCCGTTGCCGTTGGAACACTGCACGTCGAGGTCACCCCAGGGAAAAACCTCGACCACATTGGTGAGCGATCGTTGACACAGTGCCGGGTCGAAGGTGAAGCCCTGTCCCACGACCAGCAAGGAATCCGGCCTGTCGCCCAGGATACCGACGTCGTCGATCTGGGCGTTGAAGATGCCGTTGACACCTCGCTCGCTGTCGAGACGCCGCAGGCCCACTTGCTGAGTTCCGGTGTAGGACGAGTCGACCCCGGTGATAGTCAGGCTGTCGGGAGCCAGAGCCAGAGCATCTTCGTTTACCGTGCCCAGGTCGAACATGAATTGGAGGCCGGCATTCTCCGGGGCAATGAATCGTGAATCGGTGAACATCCAGAACTCGAGAAACTGGTTGTTTGACAGATCTATGCCGGTATTGCTGAGTGAAATGACCATCGGCCGGTATCGGGCAGCGTTCCGCTGCGGACGCGACCACAGTGACGAATTGTCCGACCGAACGATACCCCCCGCCGTGTCGGCGTGGAACGTCATGTAGAGCACAGTTTCCTGACTCTCGCCGGTCCCGGCGATGACGATGCCAGGGTCGATGTCCTGAGGGAACACCTGCACCACCGCGCCGCCCCGAAGAATGAGATTCTGCCACGACACCTGGACCGCGTCGGTTGTGTCAAAAGTCACACCGAATCCCGGCAGTGACAGACCGTCGGTCCGGTTTGGGGTGCTTCCAGGAGCCCACCGCGCCTCCCCCATGGAGATCCGCAATCCGGCGTCCTCCTCGAACTCATCGATATAGGCCTCGCCGATCCTGTTGGCCACCGGTCGTGACAGCGCAAATTCGGCGTTGATGTCCAAAATGGAGGGAGCTGTGGCAGGGGTGGACGTCAGGGAATTGAGAAACCGTGTCACTGCCATCGGCTGGAATCGCAGTTGAGTCGTCACGCCGCCAATGAAGTTGGCCGTAGGCTCGAACCCAAGAGGAGGTCGAGTGAAAGCCGACTGCTCCTGCTGGTACAAGCCCATGAGATTGAAGGTCCCCACGTCACCAAGAGTGTAGGTAGTCGTCAGTCCCAATACGGTCGTCGGCGCAATGGCAAAGAAACCGCGCTCTTCGAACCTGGCCGTCAGTTGGACGGTGCTGGTGCCGAACAGAATGTCGGGGTCGAGAAAGGTGACCAGGCCCAGAGCGTAGTCGATCTCGTAATCGACTCCCCGCTCGAGCTCTCGCCCGTTGATCAACAGATGATCGGTCCCTTCTTGCACGTTCAGAGCGTTCAGACTCACCTGCGATCGATCGCTCCCACCGGCCGCCTCATACTGCAGTCGAAAGGCATATTTGGTAGGTGGCCCCTGACTGCCGAGCACCAGGTAGGTCGGAGTTCGGTAGAGGGAATCCTGCCGCTCCGCGGCAGTGGCGAGCTTGGTCCCATCGGAAAACGGCGTAAGGTGGGGAAAGACGATATAGGATTCTCCCACTGAAGCTGTGGCGCCGGCGTCCCGGTCACGGGGAAAGACCCGGTTCTCCAGGTCGAGAATATTGGGGTCCGTCGGCAGCGCCAGCCCCAACAACGCGATGTAGGTGTCCGCTCCGCCACTCAACGGCCGCTCGGAACGGTTCAGCGTGAGTTGCGCCGTAAGGGTGCTCTTGTTCAGGTCCGTCCCTGCTATGCGGTACACCTGCCGCATTTCCCGCAGGAAAATCGACTGGCCAAACAGGGTCTGCGGAGCCCCCACGAGTTGGAGGGTATCGAGGTATTCCTGATTGGGACCCAGACCCCGGTCCGCCTCCGGGAAGGTGCCGACCTGTTGGCCCCCAGCAGTGATGTAACTCACGCTGAGATACTCGTTGGAGGCCAATTTGGTGTTCAGGGTGAACCACAGCCCGCTGGGATCAAGGTAATAGTCAAGATTCTGGATCAGCAGCTCCCACCGGGCTCCCAGGCCGGGCTCGCTCCCACCACGAACACCGAAGGCATTGATCCCGCCCAGGTTGGGATCCGCGGCGCCCTGGCCGGCGCGTGGCCGGAAACGATAGACCCTCACCTGGCCAGGGAGGACCTCTGGGGGGACCTGATCCAGGGCAGCCAGATTCAGAATGTCCACGGCGGGGTACCCCGGCACCAACGTCGGGTCGAGCACCCAGAAGAACCGGTTGGATTCGAAGTCCAGGTCGCGCAGCGCCCGGTCCTGGGGTTCGCTGGTGGTTGCGCCGATGGTAAAGTGTCGTTCGTTGACGACGCTGCCCTCCTGAGTGGCCGCCAATGCCTGGATCTGCCAGGGGCCCACTTCGAAGGCGGCGTTGACGCCAAAGTTGTTGCTGGGAATTTGCGAAGTGATGAAGCGGGATGGCGGAGGCTGGAAACTGACCGTGCCTACCTGGATCCGCCGGATGATTTCGTCTTCCAGTCCCTGGTAGAACACCTGGATGGTGTTGGTGGCGCCGAGCTCCCTCTGCGAGTCCCAGTCGACGTTGATGTGGACCCGCTCGGCGATGACGCCGCCTGCCAGAGCGCTGAATTCCGTATCGAGTCTGGGTGGCTTGAACTTGGCCACGCAGCCCGAATTGGGGTCGAGAGCCTCGGCGGTGGTACAGCGTTCGTTCTTGAGCCGGTCGGTCCTGATCTGGAACCGGGCCTGCGCGTCCAGGCTCAGATCGGCGTAGCGCGTATCGATGCCTAGCAACCCCCGACGGCCGGCGGCCTGGCCGGCAGAATCAACAGTCGCGAAGGCCATGCGCCCGTAGAGTTGAGACAGAAGCTGGTTGTTGGCCCGCCCTTCTCGGTCTCGCTGCAGCTGGGCGTTAACCCGCTCGACCCATGCCTGGCCGGCCCGTTCCGGAGACTGCCGTGGAGTACCCAGCCACGGGGACCGCAACGCCCGAGGGCTATCGAGGAGGAAAATGGATCGGTCCATGACCAGCCGGACGCCGAAGCGCACGGTGTCAGATGGCGCGCCCTGCCCGACCAGCGATGCTGGTATCAGGCACAGACCGCAGAGGGTGACGAGAAGTCGCGTCACGCGAGGGGGAACAAGTAAATTAGATTCAATGGAATGTGGTGGCAACAATATAACGAGCGCCGCAAGTCGCTACAACCACTATAGTTAGAGTTATGGGACTTCTGCACCGATACCTCCTGCGGCAACTCATCGGGCCTTTCGTATTTGCCCTGATGGCCTTGACCAGCATCATGCTACTCAATCAAGTGGCCCGCCGTTTTGGTCACCTGGTCGGGAGAGGCCTGGATTGGCTGGTAATCGGCGAGGTCTTCGCATTGAGCATTCCGTTCATCGTCGCCATGACCATGCCGATGGCGGTCCTACTAGCGGTACTCTACATGTTCAGCCAAATGTCCGCCGACAGTGAGATCACCGCCATGCGGGCCAGCGGCATCAGCGTCGTCCAACTGATTACTCCAGTGGTGTTTGCGGGCGTCCTGTTGTCGGCCGGGACGTTCGTGTTCGTCGACCAGGTCCTGCCCCGCACCAACGCCCGGCTCCGCACCCTGTTGTACGACATCGCCCGGAAGAAACCGACCCTGGAACTGGACGAACAGATCGTGAACGAGATCCCGCCATCCCGTCTGTTTCTCCGGGCCAGCCGCATCGATCCAAACGGCGGACGCCTCAAGGACGTCGTCATCTATGACCTCACCAGCCAGGATCGTCCCCGGATCATCTATGCCGACAGTGGCCAAATGGCGGTTGCCGGCAACCAGATCGACCTCATGATCAAGCTCCACGTAGGCGAGATCCACGAATTCGAGACCGAAGATTCCCAAGCGTTCCGGCTGACGGCCTTTCAGATGAACACCATTCTGATCCGGAATGTGTCCAACCAGCTCGAAAGGGGAACCACCGAAGCCGTGCGCGGCGACCGGGAACTGTCGACCTGCGAGATGCAGAGCATCGTCCGCCAGGCTCGCCGCGACGTGGCGCAATCACACAGGGATCGTAACCGATTCCTCCGTAGCGACTTACGGGCCTTGATGGAGTTGCCGCCCCTGGCCGGCCTTCCCCCTGATTCGGCCACATCGGGAAGGACCATTTGTGACGCCTGGGAGGGCGCCATCAGCTTCCTACTACCGAGGACGGCGGAGGCACAGGAGGTGGCACAAGACACATTGGTCCCGAGAAAGCACTTGATGGTCCCGAGAAAGGCTCTTCCTGACCCGCGACCTGAGCCAATTGTTGTTGCAGATCGTCACGTTACCCTGGTCCCATGGTCAGACATTTCCGCAGCCCGCGACGTCGAGATGGTGGCTCG
>JBDHMR010000022.1:0-10333 GCA_039656035.1 Gemmatimonadota bacterium | reverse complement strand
CGTAGCTACGTTCAGCCTCCGGCCGATCTCCTTGATATCCGAGTTGGTCCCCTTGAATGCAAAGGACGACGTCCGGGCGGCGACCTGCAAGTCGGGCACGTGAGCCAGAGCGTTGATGATTTCCTCGGTCATGCCATCACTGAAGTACTCGTTCTCCGGATCGGCACTCATATTGGTGAACGGCAGTACGGCGACAGACTGGTCGGAGACCGCGGCTGCGGCGGCCGTCTCCAGACTCGTCACATGGATCGATAACGGGGTGATGATGGCCCGGGCGAAATCCGTGGCGGTTTCGAATCGATCCGACGCGTGCTTCGCCATGGCTTTGGCGAGGGCGGCGGCGACGTGCGGTGGAACATCCGACCGCAGGTCCGTTACGTCCGGTATGTCCCCGGTGATGTGCTGCATTATGATCGACCGTACGGTGGGACCTTTGTACGGCGGCTCACCAGCCAACAATTCGTACAACAGGCAACTGAAGCTGTAGATGTCGCTCCGCGGGTCGATAACTTCGTCGCCGGTGGCCTGCTCGGGGCTGACATAGAAAGGTGTACCGACGACGCGGCCCGACCCTGTCAACCGCGCGCTATCGGCTTCACCGGCCCAGGCGATGCCGAAATCGGCTACCAACGCACGACCCCCTGACAGGAGGATGTTGGCCGGCTTGATGTCGCGATGCACCACACCCTCGCCGTGCGCGTAGTCGAGGGCGCTGGTGACGTCGCGGGTGATATCGATGATCTCCTCGAGCGAGAACTGCTTCACCTCCGCAAGTCGATCCTGGAGTGTCTGCCCGTCAATGAAGGGCATGGTGAAACACATCAGGCCCTCGGCCTCGCCCGAATCGTACACGGGGACGATGTTGGGATGCTGCAGCCTAGCCGCCACCTCGATCTCACGCTGAAACCGCTCGGACCCGACGGCCAACGAGATCTCGGGCCGCAGCACCTTCACGGCCACCTTACGACCGTGCTTGACGTCCTCGGCCAGATAGACGATGGCGGCCCCGCCGGCGCCCCACTCGCGCTCGACCACATACCGCTCGGGCATGGCTCGCCTGACCTGATTTATGAACTCTTCCATCCGCCGGCTATGGCCTCGAATTCGGGAAAGAGCCAATGTATCTGAGCTGGGAGCTGACAGCTAGGAGGGGGAGCTCTCGGCTGTCGGCTATCAGCTATCAGCTGCGGAAGGAATCGAGCGGTTTTCGCCTACCGCCCTACCGCCATACCGCCCTATCCTTTGGAGACGTACTATAGACCCAACCAACCACCCAGCGGAGCCACCATGCGTCTCCTAGCGATCGCCGCCTTAATCGCCACTTTCGCCCCGCCGCTCACCGCCCAGGAGGGCAGCGAGAATCCGGCCGATGTGGCCTCGATCGACGCGATCATCGAGGCCTACTACGAGGTCGTCTCCGGACCGGCTGGCGAATCGGCCGACCGGGCGCGGGACGAGTACCTGCACCACCCCTCGGCCCTGATCGGAATCCCCACCAGGGGAGACGACGGTCAGCCAACCATCAGAATGATAACCCTGAGCCAATACCACGATGACTTCGGCGGCGCGCGCCAGCAACCGTTCTACGAATGGGAAATCAACCGCGAAACCCAACGATTCGGCAACGTGGCCCACGTGTGGAGCACCTACGCCTCGAGCCGGGAACCCGCCGGCGAAATCTTCACCCGCGGCATCAACAGCATCGAGTTGTTCTGGGGCAGCGGTCGCTGGTGGATCACCAGTTGGAGTTTCGATCAGGAGCGGGAGGGACTGGAGGTGCCGGGGGAGTACTTGGCGGAGTAAATGGACAAGTGCGACCCTTTCCTGCGGGCAAACATCCCCCATGGCAGACCCTAGATCTGGAGTTGCGGCCATGACCATCCTCGCCTCACTATCACTCGCCTTGACCACTGCCCTCGCTGCCCTCGCAGCCCCCGCCGCTCCCGCTTTCGAGGGTACCTGGATGCTCGACGCTTCCGAGAGCAACTTCGGCATGAGTCCGGCGCCTGACTCGGCCATGACCGTCTTCACCCGGGCCGATGATCGCCTGGTCATGACCCGAATGGTGTGGACCTCGATGGGCGGAGGTCACCGAACGGTCGAGTTCGATCAGGCCACCGACGGCGAGGGTGCAATGGGGAGTTCCAGTCGCGGCAGCGATATCCCCTCGCGCGCGTGGTGGGAGGGAGACGTCCTGGTGCTGGAAGTGGAAGTCGAGTCCAACATGGGTGAGATCATCGTGACCGATCGCATGTCCCTCGCCGACGACGACACGTTGGTTCTCGACCGAGTGATGGACGTTCCCAGCATGGGGGAGATGGAGCAGACGATCGTATACAAACGGCGTTAACAGTAAACGGTGGACGAGGGAGGGGGGACGTTGGGAACTAACATTGCGCCAAACCAACTGCACCCAATCCCACAATTTCGGAATTTCGGAATCCCGGATTCCCGGAATCCCCCCCGGCTTCACCCCCCCGCCCGCATCTTCTCCCGCAGCTCCGTAAACCAATTGTCGATGATCACCACCTGGCTCTGGCTGGTACCACCCGCCAGGCCCGCGGTGCGCACCATGACGAACCGCTGATCGTCGGCGGTGACGTCGTAGTAGCGATAGATGGGGTCAATCCAACGGGGATTGGAACCGTCAAACAGGGTAGTCTCCTGCCCAGTAGAGAAATTTGGATCTGCTACCACCGTCACAGCTACCAGACTGCCGGCTCCGTCGATGTAGAACAATTCCCGGCCCGAGTGGGACCAGAGCGGCTCCGCGCCGCCGGCCCTCGAAACCTGCCATCTTCCGTCATCCGTATTCGGAAATGGCCGCACGTAGACTTCATTTCTGCCTGATTCGTTGGAGCGATAGGCCAGCCAACGGCCGTCAGGCGACAAAGTCGGACCGGATTCCTGGAAGTCGGTAACCACCAACGGCCTGGGGACACTGTCGACCCCGGGTCGAATACCGTAGATGTCCTGGCCGAATTCCGCTAGCTCGAAAGTGCTATAGATCAGCCAGGTCCCATCGGGTGACCACAGGCCTTCGCTAATGTCCAGTTCGTCCTCGAGGAGGAGTCGGGCCGAGCCGCTACCGTCGGCCCGCTGTTGCCATAGGGCGTTGCGTCCGGTCCGGTTGGAGACATAGACTAGATCACGCCCGCCCGGCGCCCACACTGGCCGTAGGTTGGACTGGCCCTCGAACGTCAGGCGTGACAGCGGCCCTGTCGGCAACCGCTTGACCCAAATGTCGGTCGTGGCTTCTGTGTGGGCGATCGCCAGAAGAAGACCATCGGGCGAGATGGCCAGGCCACCGCCAACACCAAGGGTCGGGGTGATGGTCCAGTCGGCGTCGACCGGTTCGGTCGATCCGTCACGCCGCTCGAGCCACAGCGGTTCGCCTCTGTTTCCGGCAGTGGTATTGCCTCCAGGTACGTAGGCCACCGAGCCGTTGAGAGAGAACGCCAGGTCGGCGGCGCCGAACGCCCTGGTGCGCACACCGCCAAAAAACGACACCGGATCACCGGCCAGCGCCAGGTCGTCCAGGTCGAATGGGACCGCGGTGACGACACCGTCGTAGCGCAGCACCGCCAAGTGACCCGTAGGTAGGTACCGGGCCTGGAGCCCCGGCATGAGTTGCCGGCTTTCACCGGTCTGAAAATCCAGCACCATGATGACGTAGCCGACTGGACCGTCGGCGCCTGAGCGCGAGCGATAAAGCAGTCCCTTGCCCCCAGGTAGCGGTTCGGGGTTGGCGTGGCCGGTCTCGTTGATGGAGGTATCGAGCGGCACCACCAGCTCGAGGGGACCGCCACCGGCAGGTATGCGCCCGATACCGTTGTTGGTGTCGGTGTAGATCCAGCCGTCATCGCTCCAGGAACCGTAGCCGCCCAAAACCCCACTGTCCGCAAGGGTGATCGGTGGACCGCCCGCCACCGGAATGGTGTGTAGTTCCGAAAGGTTGTTCTGGTGATACGCCAGATGCCGCCCGTCAGGTGAAAAGAACGGATTGGCCGCTCCGTCGGTGCCCTGCAGGGGTGTCGCTTCCAGCTGGTGACGGTGGCGAACCAGCAGTTGGCCGCCGGTCTCTCCACCACCCACATAGGCCATCGTTTGGCCGTCCGGCGACAGCGCCAGCCGGACGCCGACCCCATCCAGCAGTTCCTGCCCTTCGGGGAACGTGGTCAGGGAACGCACCACCGGTGCTATGGGGTCCGGTCGCAGCCGATCGATTACGGTCAGTGCGGCCAACGTCACGGTGGTCACGCCGAGCGCCAAGGCCGCAATCTTCCAGTGGCTGCCGCTAGCGCCGGAGTGGGCCGGTACCACCCCAGCGATGGGTGCGGATGTCATCGCGGCAAAATCCGCGTTGCCCAGCGCCTCGGCGAACTGCGCCGCCGAGTGGAACCGGTCGGCCGGCAGCTTGGCCAGCGCCTTGTGCACCGCGGCCGCCACGTTGGGCGGCACCGTGTCCCGCGTGGCCGTGACCGGCGGGGCCTGTTCGGTGATCACCTTGGCCACGATGGCCTGTGCCGTCGATCCCATGTACGGTGGGTCCCCGGTCAGCATCTCGTACAACATGGCGCCCAATGAGTACACATCGCTCCGGGCGTCCAGCTCCCGGTCACCCATGGCTTGCTCGGGACTCATGTACTGCGGTGTGCCGATCGACAGGCCGGTCTCGGTGAGCCGCGTGCCACCAGCCTGGCTCACCGCCAGGGCAATGCCGAAGTCGGCCACCTCCGGCTGGCCCTCGAGCAGCAGAATGTTCTCGGGCTTGATGTCCCGGTGGATCACCCCCTGCCGGTGGGCGTAGTCGAGAGCCCCCGCAATGGCGCGTGCCAGTTCTACCGCATCTTCGATGGCGAATTGTTTCTCCCGTTCCAGCTTGGCGCGCAGCGTCTCCCCCTCGACGTAGGGCATGACGTAATACAGGAACCCCGAGGCCTCACCTGAGTCGTGCAGCGGCAGAATGTTGGGATGCTGCAGGTTGGCGGTGACTTCAATTTCCTTGAGGAACCGCTCGGCCCCGATCATGGCCGCCAGCTCGGGCTTCAGCACCTTGAGCGCCACCTTGCGGTTGTGCTTGGTGTCGTGCGCCAGATACACCGTGGCCATGCCGCCTTCACCGAGTTCGGACTCGATGACGTAGCGGTCGATCAGGGCGGTACGGAGTTCTTCAGTGACGTTTTGCAATGAGCGCTCGGAATAGGAGAGTCGGACTACTATAAGAGCAAGACGGTCGAGAAGCTATATGGCGTTTCAGAATGCTGTGAGCTACGCCCTACTCGTTTCCAACGATACCGACCGCCTGACACTCGAGGTCCCCAGCATGGGAGAGATGACATAGACGCTCGTGCACACCAGGCGGTAGAGTGTGGCGGGACTGCGCAATCACGGAGTCCCGCCAGTCGTCACTCGGAGCGCGCTCTAAGCTCCTCGGCAAACCCCTGCACCACGATCAACTGGCCCCTTTCTTCCCCACCACCTCGCACGCCGACAAGGAGCAATCGGCCGTCGGGAGCCGGTGCAAAGGGCCCACCCGCAGTCGAGTAGTACACCGCGTTGGAGCCGGTCAGTTGGCGCCGTCCTACCACCGAGAAGGTGGGCTCGGTGCGTATCGTGGCAGCCATCATGGTGCCGCCATCACCGCCGTAATAGATGGTCCGGCCGTCAGGGGACCAGAGCGGATTGGTGCCGAAGCCGTCGGTGACCTCCCACAAGCCGTCGTCGACGTTGGGGAACGGACGGACGAAGACCCGCCGGTTGACCTCACCCTCGCCGTAGGCCATCCAGCGGCCGTCCGGTGAAATCACCGGATCGTTGGTGAAATCGTCGTCGACGATCAGGGGAGTGACAACGGTGTCACGGCCCGGCCGGAAGCTGACGATGTCGGCCTCGTCCTCAGCACCCTGCACCGTCATCACCAATTGGAGGTCGTCGCCGGAGCCGACGACGTCAAAGCCGCCGGACCGAGAGACGTCGGGGAGATGGATAGGCACCACGGACCCGGATCCATCAACCCGTTTGCGATAGAGCCCGAACGGCACGGAGGCGCCGTCGAGCGTCGTCGTACCGCCGTTGCGGTCGGACCAGTAGACAATCGACTCTCCGTCGTCCGTCCACAGCGGAGAGGTATTCCACCGTCCATCGAAGGTCAGTCGAACGGGAGTCCCGCTGGCAGTAAGATGCTTGATCAGGATGTCACTGCGACCACGTTCCAGCATCATGGAAAACGCGAGTCGGGTACCGGAGGGATCGAGGACCATCTCCCACAGAATGAACCCCCCGGGTGTCCACGAGGAGTCGACCGGGGTCGTGGAGTCGTCCTCGTTCAACCAGAAGAGATTGCTCACTGCGGTCGTGGACCCGGTCACGTACATCATCGTGCCTGAAGCGGAGATGTCGTAGTCGACCACTCCGAAGTTCCCCAACGACAATCCCTCCATCATCGATATTGGGGAACCGGTGATTTTCGCTTTGGAGGGGTCGAAGGGAACGGCCAGCAGCTGCCCTTCCGACGTGGCATACACCAGGTGTCCCGAGGGAGCGTATTGGGCGCGCACGGCCGAAAGGATCACTCTCGTGGCCCCGCTCGCCGGGTCCACCACGTTGATGGTGTATGCCTCGGGTCCGGCCCCGGAATAGCGCATGCGATAGATGACCTTGCCGCCGGGGAGGACGTGCGGCCAAGCCACGCCTACCTCGCCGGAGTCGCGAACCAGAGGCACCACCGGTTCGCGTGGCCCACCGCCTTGGGGAATGCGCTGCAGCCCCAACAGGTCGGTATCCATGTAGATGTAGCCATCTTCGGCCCAGTCTCCACCACTTGAGCCCAGCGCGGTATCAGTCAGGGAGACCGGCGGGGCGCCGACCAATGAGGCCACCTTCAACGTCCGGGGTCGCTCGGTGAAGAAGCCGATGGATTCCCCGTCGGGCGAGAAGAACGGGTTCATGGCCCCTTCCGTTCCAGAGATGGGAGAGGCGGTGAGCTGGTCGAACTGCCGAAGCCACAGCATCGGCGCCGTCTCCCCCGGACCGACGTAGATCAGCTTGGTCCCGTCGGGCGCAATGGCCAGCCGGTGGCCAACGGAGAGTGTCTGGAGCCCTTCCTCGGGCGGGAGCGTCACGGCGAACCGGCTCACGACGGTGGGCACCGTTGGTTTGGGTTGGAACCATCCCCACATGGCGACGACGATGGCCACTGCGGCGACTCCGAATGCGATCATCGTTCGCCGGTTGGAGGACGCCACTCCCTGCACCACCTCCGTTTGCGTGGTGAGCCCTATGAAGCCAGGGGTCACCAGCGCCTCGGCGAACTGCGCCGCGGTGGTGAACCGGTCGGCGGGGAGCTTGGCCAATGCCTTGTCCACCGACGCCGCAATGTGCGGCGGCACCGTGTCACGTGACGCCGTCACCGGCGGCGCGTGCTCGGTAATCACCTTGGCCACGATCGCCTGGGCGGTCGACCCCATGTAGGGTGGGTCACCGGTCAGCATCTCGTACAGCATGGCCCCTACCGAATAGATGTCGCTTCGGGCGTCCAGCTCACGGTCGCCCATGGCCTGCTCGGGGCTCATGTACTGCGGCGTGCCAATTGACAGCCCGGTTTCAGTGAGGCGAGTGCCACCGGCCTGGCTCACCGCCAGCGCGATGCCAAAGTCGGCCACCTGCGGCTGGCCTTCGACCAACAGGATGTTTTCCGGTTTGATGTCGCGGTGGATTACCCCCTGCCGGTGGGCGTAGTCGAGAGCTCCGCAAATGGCGCGGGTGAGTTCCACGGCGTCATCGATGGCGAATTGCTTTTCACGATCCAGCTTGGCGCGCAGCGTCTCGCCCTCGACGAAGGGCATGACGTAGTACAGGAATCCCTGGGCTTCGCCCGAGTCGTGCAGCGGCAGAATGTGCGGGTGCTGCAGGTTGGCGGTGACTTCGATTTCCTTGAGGAACCGCTCGGCCCCGATCATCGCAGCCAACTCCGGCTTCATGACCTTGAGCGCCACCTTACGATTGTGCTTGGTGTCATGCGCCAGGTACACCGTGGCCATGCCGCCCTCACCGAGCTCGGACTCGATGACGTAGCGGTCGATCAGGGCGGTGCGGAGTTCCTCAGTGACGTTCTGCATCTAGGACCCTATTGATGGACAGTGGCGTGTGGACGGAAAATTTTGATTGTGCTGGTACAGACGAGCATCTGAGGAGTCTACTGCCCTCGCTGCTCCCGCTGCCCTCGCCGCCCCCGCTTTCATTCCCCAACCCTCTCTCTCAGCTCCTCAAACCAATTCAACACCACCAGGTACCGCTCATCATCCTGCTCCTGATTCTCGCTCTGCCGTGGCTGTACCACGATGAAGCGATCTCCGTCGGGGTGGACGTCCCAAGTGGTCCGATTGGACATCCGGGCCGTGAGGACCAACTGCGCCGAGTGCACCGCCACAGCGGGCTCCCGCTCGACGCTGACCACGAACAGGCTGTCGGCCCCCGGCCCCCGGCGCCAGAAATAGAGCGATGCGCCATCCGGAGCCCACCGGGGAATTTCGCCGCCACCGTGCGACACCCGCCACTTGCCGGACGGCACCGGGAAATCGCGCAGCCACACCTCCCACTCGCCGGTTTCATCGGACATGAACGCCGCCAGCGTCTCATCCGGCGACACGGCTATCCTGGTCTCGTTCCAGGGCGCCTGCAGGTAGGGCTGGGGATCCCCGTCACCGGACAGCGAGTGGATGAACAGGTCTCGATTACCCGCCTCGCGGGTGCTGAACACCAACCGGTCACTGGCTAGCCATGCACCGGGATACTGATTCCCCGGACGGTCAAGCACTAGCTCGGCAGCCGAGCTGTTGTCGGCCGGCTTGACCCAGATGTCTTCGTCGCCGTCGTCGTCATCCCGATCGAACGCGATCCTGGTCCCGTCGGGCGACCAGACTGGATCGTCGTTGTCCCCCTCAAAGGTGATCTGGCTCGTGGTTCCGGTCACCAGATCGAAGGTGTGGATGTCCGTACCGGAGTTGTCACCTACGTCACGCCGCTGTTCGTAGACAATGGTCCGGCCGTCGGGCGAAAAACTGGGGTCGAACCTGAGCCCTGGCGGTAACGGCAGGGTATCGATCCGGCCGTCGAGGTGGAGCACCGCCAGTAGCGTCAGACCCGAGGCAGCGGCGGCATTCCCTTCGTGATGCACCAGGGTGCCACTTCGGGACACCGCATATCCCGCGCTGCCTCCCCTGGCCGCGACCCGATCGAGCACCCTGATGGGTGGACCGGTGACTTCGCCACGCCCCAAATCGAACGGCACAGCAAAGAGCCCGCCGCTGGCAGGCTGGTACAGGATGTGACCGGTGGCCACGTAAACCGCATGGCGACCGTCAGGGATGAGTGTCCTAGCGGAATCAGCCTTCAGGTCATAAAACTGAACCTCGTCCTGATTCAAAAGGCTGTACAGCACCCCGGACCCGTCGGGCAGGACGTGTGGCAGGACGCTCGTTCGCGGGGACAGTTTACGAGTGGGCCCGCCGGCGGCCGGAACGATGAACAGGCCCTCCCACGCCCCAAAAGCCACCGTGCCATCCTCACCCCAGTGAGGCCAGAAGGGGTTGATGGAGTCCGACTGAACCAAGGTGATCGCACCCCCGCCCGAAACGGCCATCTTGACGAGGCTCTGAGCCCCGTGGTCCCGGAACACCATCCAGTTGCCATCTGGGGAGAAGCTGGGCGTGTCACCACCCTCGGTACCCGGTACCATGTGGAAGTCGGCCTCGCCCAGCCGGCGCAAGAATATGCCTTCGTCGCCGTCCCGTGCCCCGCCCACGGCCAGCATAGACCCGTCCGGCGAGATGGTAACGTCGTTCCGCCAAGAACCCCGGACGGCAGGTCCAGTCGAGTCACGGATGGTGCGGATGATCCTCCGCGCATCCAGCCCACCGCCGCCACGACGATGGCGGCCACGGCAACTGCGGCCAGCCCAATCGTCATCCTGTTCCACTTGCCAAGCGCCTCGACTCTTGTTGCCGCCGACACTTCCTGTACCTGCGATACGAACCCTTGATCCGCCAGCGCAGCGCTGAACTCGGCGGCGCTTGCGAAACGATCGGCCGGTAGTTTCTCCAGCGCCTTGATAGTCGCGGCCTCGACGTGACGCGGGATGGTGTGCCGCTGCGGGACGAGCGGGCGCGGCGACTCGGTCACCACGCGGGCCACGATGGCTTGGGCCGTGGGACCGCCGAAGGGCGGCTCGCCCACGAGCAACTCGTACAGCACCGCGCCCAGCGAGTAGACGTCGCTGGTGGGCGACAGTTCCCGCTCGCCCATGGCCTGCTCAGGAGTCATGTAGTTGGGC
>JBDHMR010000021.1:0-10030 GCA_039656035.1 Gemmatimonadota bacterium | reverse complement strand
CGACATCTACTACCTGACCTCGCTCGCCAAATTCGACGACCGGTTCGTCGTTCCTGCCGCGCACCGGGAAGAGGCCATCGAAATGATGGAGTTCACCGGTGATGTACGGGGGAACACGGGATTCGGCTTCAAGGCCGGCACGGCCAAGAGGGGAGCCTGAGTCATGCGGAGCCTGGCACACTACGATTACCTCGCGGCCCTGTTCGACTATCCGGAGGCGGACTATCCGGCGCAGGTGCAGAAGGCATACGACCTGCTTGAGGAGCGGTATCCCCTGGCCGCCGCGGAGCTCCAGCCGTTCGTGGAACAAACGCAGACCGAAGGTGGGACCTACACGGAGGAGGCACTGGACGAGATCCAGGAGATCTTCACCCGGTCGTTCGACGTGCAGGCGATCACCACCCTGGGTGTCGGCTACGTCATGTTCGGGGACGACTACAAGCGCGGTGAATTGTTCGTCAACCTGAGTCGGGAGTATGCCGACGCCGGCATCTATTGTGGCACCGAGCTGGCCGACCATCTACCCACCGTGCTGCGATTGATCGCCCGGTGGCAGGATGAGGATCTGGTTGCGGAACTCGTCGAGGAGCTGTTGCACCCCGCGCTCCATCAGATGATTGCCGAGTTCGGATCACAACGTTGCCAGCAACGGAACAAGCTGTACCAGAAGCACTACAAGACCCTGATAGCGTCTTCGGCTAGCAGGGGCACCATGTTTCGCGCGCCGCTGGCCGCCCTGCTGGAGGTGCTGAAGGAAGACTTCACGCTCTCCGACTGGAAGCCACCCGAGCAGGACAACGATTTCCTGCAATCGCTCGGGCGCGAACTGGACATCGAAGATAATGCCGGACGCCCGGCTCCCTCGGGGGGGATGTCATGAACGCGCTCAACACTTTTCTCTTCGTTGCCTTCCCCTACGTCGCGGTGATGGTCTTCATATTTGGAGTTGCCTACCGCTACCGCCAGAAGGGCTTCACTGTCTCGTCGCTCTCGTCGCAGTTTCTCGAGGGCAAGGAGCTCTTTTGGGGCACGATCCCGTTCCACTTCGGCATTCTGGTCGTGTTCTCCGGACACCTGACGGCGTTTCTCCTCCCCCAGGCCACGCTGGCGTGGAACCGCATTCCGCTGCGGCTGATCACCCTCGAGGTAACCGCCTTCATATTCGGGTTGAGCATGCTCATAGGGCTGATCGGGCTCATGTACCGGCGCTTCACCAACGCACGCATCCGGGCGGTCACCACTCCCATGGATATCGTCCTCGAGGTGCTGCTGCTGGCCCAGGTGGTATTGGGGTGCTGGATTGCGCTGGGGTTTCGCTGGGGCTCTTCATGGTTCGCCGCCGATCTCACGCCATACCTCTGGTCGTTGGTGCGCCTGTCACCTGAGACCCCAGCGGTGTTTGCCCTGCCGTGGGTCATCAAGCTTCATATCGTCGGTGCCTTCGCCCTCGTGCTGATAGTCCCGTTCTCCCGCCTGATACACTTTATCGTCGCCCCGCTGAACTATATCGTGCGGCCCTATCAGCAAGTCATGTGGAATTGGGATCGCAAGACCAGACGGGACCCGAGTACCCCGTGGAGCAAGGCCCGGCCAAGAAACAACTAGACGACGACCAGCGGAGTGTATGAATGACGTCTGACAATCAGGAAAGGACTTGGCCCAACTACTGGGACCCCGAAGATGAGCGCTTCTGGCAGCAGGAAGGAAAGAAGATAGCCAAGCGCAACCTGCGGGTCTCCATCCCCAACCTGCTGCTGGGTTTTGCGGTATGGATCTACTGGGGCATGGTCGCCAAGTATATCCAGCAACTCCACTTCGGCTCCGGCGGCGAGCTGTTCAACTTCACCTTCATGAACGGTGGCCAGGGCTACGACGAGCCAGGCTACCGGGCGCTGCTGTTCTTGCTCCCCGCGGTCGCCGGACTATCCGGCGCCACGTTGAGGATCCCCAACTCGTTCATGATAGCGATCTGTGGCGGCAGGAACGTCAAGTTCATGACGAGCCTTCTCCTCATGCTTCCGGCTTTAGGCACGGGGATCGCGCTGCGGGACCCCAACACTACCTTCTTGTGGCTCATCGTCCTGGCCGGCCTGTCCGGCGTGGGTGGAGGGGCGTTCGCGTCGTCGATGTCCAACATCAGTTTCTTCTTCCCCAAGAAGGAACAAGGTCTGGCCCTGGGGTTGAACGCCGGGCTGGGCAACCTCGGCGTCAGCGTGATGCAGTTCGTGATTCCATGGATCATCACCTTCCGCGCTTTCGGACCGTTGAGTGGGGATCCGTACCAATACACTACCGGGAGTGGTACGGCATCCATATGGATCCAGAATGCGGGATTGGTGTGGGTGCCGATCCTGTTCGTGCTGGTGATCCTTGCGTTCTTCTTCATGAACAACCTCCCCTTTCACAAGACCGGATCCACGCCCGTTGCCGTCGGCAAGTACCTCTGGCTGACCCTACTAGGCATGGCCGGCGCGGCCACGGCCATTTTTCTGCTGGTAATACCTTGGGGGGCATTCCCCCAGCTGCTCAAGACCTTCGTCGTGGTGATCGTCGCGATCGGCGTTACGCTCGCGGCGATGCGGTTTCTCACCCCTCGAGAAACGAAGGAGAGCCTCGACGAGCAGTTCGGTATTTTCAAACTCAAGCACAATTGGATCATGACCTATCTGTACGTCATGACCTTCGGATCGTTCATCGGCTATGCCAACGCGTTTCCCAAACTGATCGACGACGTGTTCGGAGTCATTCGCGTAGGTGAGCAAGCGGGACAGGCAACCGGTCTCGAGTCCGCCGGGTTCATATGGATCGGAGCCGGTGTGGGCGCCCTGATCCGGCCGTTGGGAGGCTGGCTGTCCGACAAGCTGGGCGGCGCTCGCGTGACGCACTGGGATACCATCATCATGATCGCGTCAACGGTGGGCGCCGGATACGTGGTGTCTCTGGCCATGGCGTCGCCCGATCCGAGCCAATATTTCCTCGTCTTCTTGATGTTGTTCATCGTGTTGTTTGCCACGACCGGCATCGGCAATGGCTCTACCTTCCGCATGATCGGGGTGATTTTCCAGAAAGACATGCGGGGCCCGGTCCTCGGATGGACCTCTGCCGTGGCGGCATACGGCGCCTACCTCATTCCCAAGATCTTCGCCGGGCAGATTCAGGCCGGCACCCCCCAGTACGCCCTGTACGGTTTTGCCGCGTACTACCTGTCCTGTCTGGCTCTCAATTGGTGGTTCTACGCCAGAAAGAACGCGGAGATCGTGTGCTAGCTGGGACCGTAACGTGCATGGACTGACGTTCGGTGTAAACACCATTACGGTTTGATCCAATTGGAGTTTGTTAAATGAAAGAGGAAGCTGCTTCCTACCGAATCCTCACTCTGAATACCGTGGCGTTTACCGTCTGTTTCGCCGCGTGGATGCTGAACGGCGTACTGGTCACCTTCCTGGTCGAGAACGGGCTATTCGAGTGGGACGCGGCCCAGATGGGGACGCTGATCGGAATACCGGTTCTTACCGGCTCGCTGATGCGGCTTCCCGTCGGCATGCTGACGGACAAATTCGGCGGCCGCCCGGTCTACACGCTGCTGATGCTGTTCTCCGCCATCCCCATGTTCTATCTGAGCCGAGTGGATTCCTACACGGGATACATGATCGCCAGTCTCGGGTTCGGCATGACCGGCACGTCCTTCGCCGTCGGCATCGCGTTCTCCTCGGTGTGGTTCCATCGGGAACACCAGGGAACGGCGTTGGGGATATTTGGGGCGGGTAACGCCGGAGCGGGGTTGACCGTCCTGGGGGCGCCTGTCCTGCTTCGTTCGCTTACCGATGGAGGACAGAACCTCGAGGGTTGGCGGACGCTTCCGGTGTACTACGCTGTAATGCTCGTCCTCATGGCCGTTGTGTTCTTCATCGGGACCACGAACAAGAAACCGGAGCACGCGGCGGAGAGGACCATACTCCAGATGCTCCGCCCCCTGAAGAACATTCGGGTCTGGCGCTTCGGACTGTACTACTTCCTGGTGTTCGGGGGATTCGTGGCGCTGGCGCAGTGGTTGGTGCCTTACTACGTGAATGTCTACTCGATGAGCATTGTGACCGCCGGGCTGCTGACGTCGATATTTTCGCTTCCTTCCGGGCTCATCCGAGCCGCGGGCGGGTACATGTCCGACAAGCTGGGCCCGCGCACCGTCATGTACTGGACTCTCGGAATTATCGGAGCATGCAGCTTTGCTCTGTTTTTCCCCAAGATGGAAATCGAATCTCCCGGACGCGGCGTCATGGCGCGAAAGAGCGGCACCGTGACTTTGGTGACCGAGTCCGAAATCCGGGTGGGAGATGACGTGTATCGTCTTAGTCCTCGTTCCGAGACGCAGGTTGACGAAACCGGTACTCACCTGCTGCCGGTCATAAGCTCGTGGCACGTCACGGAGGTGGAGGAGGGCCAGAGTATCGGCCGGCGGCACCTCCTGGCACGCGGAGTCACCAACATCTTCTTCCAGGCCAATGTCTGGGTCTTCACCATCTTCGTCTTCATCATCGGCATCGCCATGGGGATCGGCAAGGCGGGCGTGTACAAGTACATCCCGGAGTATTTCCCGACCGAAGTCGGTGTCGTGGGAGGCATGGTCGGGGTGCTCGGCGGGCTGGGTGGATTTTTCGGCCCGATGATATTCGGCTACCTGCTGAAAGGCATCGGCCTGTGGACCACCACCTGGATGTTCTTCTTCCTGCTCTCCATGGTGTGCATCATATGGCTTCACATCACCGTACGCCGCCTGTCGAAGCAGGAGAGACATATCGAAGATCACGGGGGAGTTGCAGCTAGTCGTTGACGTGCTCAGTGTCAGCGGCTCAGAAGCATCAGTGTGTCAACTCTTCAAGGAGCGACGAGTGAGAAGAATACTCAACCTGGCACCCATGGCCCTGGTCCTGGGTTGCGTTACGCTTCCCGTGGCCGCGACCGTGGTTACCAGACCCGGCCGGCGCGTTACGGCCGAAGCATCGAAATTCAACATATTCTGGGTCTCACCATTGCCGATGGAAACGTCGAGTCTGTTGATCGATGATCTCGTCCAGCAATGTGACGGCGCCGACCTGACAGGTGTCACCATCGGGACCGAGGTCGGCTGGGTCATCATTGGCAACCAGGAGAGGATCATCGCGACGGGTTACTGCGTCGAACCGGAGTAGTTGTCTCAGGTGTGAGTCTTGAATCTTGGTTCCTGATTCCTGATTGGCCCCACATCACAAATCAAGAATCAACTATCAGGAATCACCATTTGAGTATCGCGCTAGCGCTACTCCAGCTCCATAACCCACAGATCACTCTCGTGATCGCCCAATTCCACGATCAACGTTCCGCGCCCAACGGTCACGTTCCACAACACTGGTTGCCGCTCGGGGTCGTCGAATGACACCGCGAGTTCGCGCCGCCCGGTTTCGTCTTCGGCACGGTACAACTTGGCGCCGTCGGGACCAGCCGTGAGGTAGTAGATCCACCGACCGTCGAAACTCCAGGCCGACCGGCCGATCACCGCGTGCCCCGACTCCGGATCCGACACGTCGATCACCCGCAGGTCGGAGCCGTCCGGTCGCATGGTTACGACTTGCTGCAGGTTCGTTTCAGGCGCGAGTTGGTTTGCCGCTATGCGGTTCGAGACTACAGACCATTCCGGACAGCAGGCCCGCGGCAGCACCATCACGAAGGTGTCATTCGGCTCCTCCGACACCGGCATGCGGAACACGCCCTCCCACTCGGAACGGGAAAATGCTATCTCCGATTGGTCCGGGCTCCACGCTGCCCCCATTTCGTGCGTGGGGGCGTTGGACAGCGGGCGGACGCTGGAGCCGTCGGCCGAGGCGATGAACAAGTCGCGGTTGCCTTCCCGGAACGAGTGAAACGCGATCCACTGACCGTCCGGCGACCAGGTGGGCCAGAAGTCGTCAGCCGCATGGGTGGTGATGGCCCGAGGCTCACCGGCCACCACGGCCATGACGTAGATGTCGAAGTTACCGGAACGGTCTGAATCGAAGACGAGATACGCTCCATTGGGCGACAGGGTGACGGCTTCGATGCGCTGGCTCCCGTGGGTCAGCCGTTGCGCGTCCCGCGAAGACGAGGGTTCGCTCCCGATCTCCGGAATCGGCATCCACCAGAGGTTCGAGGTGGTGGCGCGCCGGGCGTAGATCATTCGCTTGCCGTCGGCCGACAGACTGATCGCGTCCGCCTCTAGCCCGGTGGTGACTCGGACAGGGTCGCCGGCCGCCACGCCGCCGTTCATGGGAAGCCGGAACACGTCCCGGCCGCCGCCGCGTCCCGAGACCACGAACATGTACTTGCCGTCCCTGGTCCAGACCGGGCTCAAGTGGGGAGCGTCCGACGGCAGCAGGGTAGTGAGGGCGCCCGTGGCCACGGACGCGATCTGGATCGACGACGGAGCGGAGTTGCCGAAGAAATAGCTGGCGAACATTCCCTGGCGGTTGCCGGACACGAACGCTATGTGTGTCCCGTCGGGAGACCATGTGGGTGCGTACGGCTCGACGGCTTCGGTAAGTTGGCGTTCCTCTCCGGTCTCCATGTTCCTGAGATAGATCCCCTTGGTCCGGACGAAAGCGACCTGAGTTCCGTCGGGTGACCATGCCAACCCGCCCACCGAATCGCCTTGTGCCACGGGGAACAGTCGCTGTGATATCCCACCCAAGGCCGGTACCACCATGATGTGGCCGTCCACCTCGTAGGAGATGCGGTGACCATCGGGAGTCCACCGTGGCCACCGGTGATTGCGAGTACTGTCTTCGCTGAGACGAACGGCTCGGCCCCCCGCAACCTGGCGGACGAAGATCTGCATCTGTCCCCGGCTGCCCGCGGCGTACGCCACCATCTCGCCGTCAGGAGAGAGGGCCGGGTCCACGTCGAGTGCATCGTCCAGAGTCAGCTGGGTGCGAGACGCCACCGTGGGGATCGGTTGGACGTCGGTCCGCAAGAAAAGCCAGGCCGCCACCGCGGTCACCACAACCGCCACGCCCACCAGTGTCGGTATCTGCCAGGTTCGCAGCCTCATGGTGCGTACTTGCAGAGTCCCGCTCTCAGTCGTAGTCAAAGCCGCTACGAACTCATCGGTAGCGAAACGCTTGGCAGGGTCCTTGGCCAGAGCTCGAAGCACCAAATCGTCCACTTCGGGAGGGATCGTCGGCCGCAGTTCGCTGATCGGTCTGGGCTTCTCGACCAAGTGCTGGCGGATCACTGCATCAACCGACTGACCCACGAACGGCGGACGCCCGGTGAGCATCTCGTACATGACGCAACCGAGGGCGTAGAGGTCCGAGCGGCCGTCAGGGATGGTCTTGCCCGTCACCGTTTCGGGGCTGATGTAGGTCGGCGTCCCCAGCGTGATGCCTTCTCTGGTGAGCTCGTGGCCCTCGCGCTGGGCCGAGTCCATGGCTTTGGCGATGCCGAAGTCAGCCACCACTGCCTGGTCGTGCTCCAGCAGGATGTTCTCGGGCTTGATGTCGCGGTGGATCACGCCCCGCGAGTGGGCGTAGGCCAGGGCACTCCCCACCTCGCGCGCGATCCTGAGGGCGTCATCCAGCGGCGACGGTCCGTCGCGCTTGATTCGGTCCTTGAGCGACTCCCCCTCGACGTACGGCATGACGTAGAACCACAGGCCTCCCGCCACGCCCGAGTCATATAAAGGAAGGATGTGGGGATGCCGCAGGTTGGCCGTGGTGGCTATCTCGATCAGGAAGCGATCCTCGCCCGCGTTCTTGGACAGATCCGGCCGGAAGACCTTTATGGCAACCTGGCGGTTGTGCTTGCGGTCGGTGGCGAGGAAGACGGTGGCCATGCCACCCTGGCCCAGCTCACGTTCGACGGTATAGCGCTCAGGGAGCGCGGCTTGGAATCGTTCCAGGAGGTCGGTCACACTGGGAAGATGTGGCGGGAAATGGGATGGCGATAGGGTGGGGGGGAGAGGTGGTCAGGAGGTCAGGCGGACGGGCGGACGGGACCGGCGGCTTGGCAAACGGCACATGCAAAGCCGCCCGTCAACACTCAGTCGCGTCGAGAGGGAACTGCCGCCAATGTTCAGGAGCCGGAGTCGGTCAGGTGCCTGCTGCCGTCCGCGGTCCCCACCTTGGTCCCATCGAACTGGTTGAGTCTTATCGAGAAATCTGGAAATCTGGCGATCACGTCCAACTCTCCGCCAATGGCCTCGATGTACCTGCGTACCGTGCTGAGGAGGGCATCGTCCCGGCCCTCCAGTTCGGAGATACTAGCTTGGCGGATAGCCAACACCTCTGCCATGTCCTCCTGAGTGATCTTCCGAGACTTACGAAGGTCTTGGAGAGCCATCTCAGCGAGCATGTCGGTCGCCATGGCGGAGGCACGGGCTTGCGCCTCGGCAGGCATTCGCGCTCGGAGATCCTTGAACTTTTTAGCCATCGTTTGCCCCCTCGCGTTTGAGTTCCTCGATGTATTCGTCGTACAGGTCATCTGCCTGAGGTACGTTTTCTTCGTACCAGCGGTCATTTCCGGTCTTGTCTCCGCCCAGTAGGAGGATGGCGGTCCGGCGTGGATCGAATGCGTAGAGAACGCGGTAGGGTTGTCCCTTGTGTTGAATACGTAACTCGCGCATGTGACCGTGCCGTGACCCCTTGATACCGGAACTGTGAGGGGAACCTAGGTTTGGTCCCTTTGCTTCCAGGAGATGGACCTTCGCGTCGATGGAGACTTGCTCGGGTATCGAAAGTCCGTCCCACCAATCCTCAAACCAGCCTGTAAACTCCACATCCCACACCATGGCACAATATAGCGTACAACCTATATCGGGTCAACCCTATATATCATTGCCCGCGTCTATTGGGTAAACGAAATTGCCTGCCGGACCAACACCTGGACAGGGCGGCCGTGCACGTTGCCCGCCGAAAAGACGGCCGTCACGAGCGCTTCGAGGGCAGGCTTTTCGAACGCCTTGTTGGTCGAGCTGATTACTTCGACCGACCTCCATCGGACGCGTCCGAGCGTATCGACGATGAAATCGAGCACCACACGGCCGGTGATGCCGGCGCTCTCCAGAACGGGGGGATAGCGCGGCTCTTCGATAGAAATCAACCTCGGCCGGGCCTCCAGCTCCACGGCCAGGAAGACCTCGCCCTTGATGACTGGACCGGCCCCATCCACGATGCCGGCCGCGATGCCACCTTCGAACCCCCTCCCCGTGAAGTCCTCGTGGTTGAACTTTCGGGTCAGGTCTACTGGCGGAATCACTTTCGGGATCTTCACCACGGCCACAACCGTCTGGAACCCCTTGGGTGGCGGGTTGACCGTTAGAATAGTTTCCGGCGGCAGGTGATCCGGCTGCGGTTCTGGAGGATTGGGCGGATAGAACACGATGGGTATGTCCTCACCCATCTCTCCGATCGTCTTGGCAGTACCCTTGGTGGCCATGACAGCGCCGTACACCAGCGCCGCCTGAATGGCGATCGACATCATCGCCGATCCTACGGGCTTCTTCATCTGGGCATTAGATGCGACCATGTTCTCGAACACAAGATACCTCCGGCGGAATGAGTCGGGCACGACCCCAATATTCCACACGGGCCTTACTGAACCACTCCAGTCAATGCACGGCGGTCGTTACGCTGTTTTCTGTCTGCTTATGGCTGTGAGGGTTGGTTGATGCGGAGTAATGTCTGAGCTGGAGATGACGTGCCAGGCAGTGATGGCGAATGTTCTCAGGGGCTCAATTCATCATATTCGCCGCGCGGGCTCGGTTGCGGAAGTCCGTGCAGGTAGTGAGGTTAGAGTTAGTTGGCAGGACACCCGCCCGGGTGGTGAAACTGGTAGACACATGGGACTTAAAAAACCCCGCCCGAGTCCGTGTATGTCGACCTCTGTAGACCCCAGCAGCGTTTGAGCGCCATCTATGACCCCGGCACGGCACTCTGTGACCCTGCTGGGGTCGTGTCGTAGTTACCCGCTAGTTACCCGGTGCGAGCCATGACCACAGCGAACATCGCCACGGTGGTGGGAG
>JBDHMR010000020.1:0-10050 GCA_039656035.1 Gemmatimonadota bacterium | reverse complement strand
TGTCCGATTCCTTATTCGACGACCAACCGAAGGATGATGAACCATGGCGGCAGAGGGAGCAGGAATGAAGACGTTCTATATCGTCATCGGCGTTGTAGCCGTATTGGGCGCGGCAGGACTGTGGTGGATGACGAAGCGTCCCACCTCGGTGGCAATTCCCATCGACGTGGTGATACAGACTTCCGATACGGCGGGGTTCTCGGGGTACTACATCGGATCAGAGGACGCGTTGATAGAGGTGAGCGAGTACGGCGACTATGAGTGTCCCTTCTGTCAGAGTTTTGCTGTGGTGCAGTTCCCGACCATCAAGTCTCGCTTGGTCGACGCGGGTCTCGTTCGCTGGCGCTTTCGGGATTTCCCTCTGGATCAGAGCCATCCGCACGCCCGCATGGCCGCGCACGCCGCGGCATGTGCCGATGATCAGGGCCGCTACTGGGAGGCACACGAGGCCATCTACCACGGTCAGCCCGTGTGGTCGCAGGAACGGAATGCAGCGAGGACCTTCCGCAGTTATATGGAACCGTTGGGACTCGATATGGCCGAGTACGACGCTTGCATGGGAGATACGCGACACGCGGGCCGTATAGTGGCCTCGCGCCAGGAAGGGATCCGTTTCGGCGTCAACTCGACGCCCTCGTTCGTGATGGACGGCCGGCGGTACGATGGCCGGGCCATGAACTATGATTTCCTCAAGGCGCTCACGGACTCGCTGCAGCAGGCGGCCGCCGGCGAATGAAGTATCGGATGGCCGCTGCCTTCCTGAGTATGGTGGGGGTGTTCGTCGCCAGCTACCTCTACCTTTACAAAATCGGCAAGATCGGCACCATGGCGTGTGGCACCGGGGGATGTGAGACGGTGCAGACAAGCGAGTGGGCTCGATTCCTCGGCGTCGAGGTCTCGCTCATCGGTCTGTTGGGGTACTTGGGGCTGTTCCTGGTTGCCATGGTGGGCTTGCAGCCGCCCTTCGTGGTCCGGCGCGGCGTGGCGCTGCTTCTCGTTGCCATGTCGGGCCTGGGAGTGGCGTTTGCCGTCTACCTGACCGTGCTCGAAGTGATGGTGATCCACGCCATCTGCCGTTGGTGTGTCGTATCGGCGGTCATCATCATGCTCATCTTCGTTGCCTCGCTGCTGGATTTTCGACGGCTGGGTGCCAGCCGCGGCGAGCCGCTGGCAACGCTTCCTTCCCGATAGGCCATGACCCAAGGCCCCGCCTCGGAACAATCCGCCCCCAAGGGGAAGGCGCTGGCGGCACTGTCGCTCGGTGCTCTTGGAGTGGTGTACGGTGACATAGGTACCAGTCCCTTGTACGCCATCAAAGAGGCGTTCAGCGAACCTTACGGCGTACCGCTGACGACGGCCAACGTTTTGGGTGTGTTGTCGCTGGTTTTCTGGTCGCTGACGTTCATCATCAGTTTCAAGTATCTGTCCCTCATGCTGCGGGCCGACAATCGGGGTGAGGGCGGTGTCCTGGCGCTGTTGGCACTGCTCCGGCCCCACCGTTACGCCACCAGGCGACGATGGTTGCTGATCATGTTCGGCGTGTTCGGGGCAGCCTTCCTGTATGGTGACGGAATCATAACGCCAGCTATTTCGGTGCTCGCAGCCGTGGAGGGCTTCAGCGTAGCCGCCCCGGCACTGGAGTCGTGGATTGTCCCGATCGCTCTGGTCATTCTGATAGGGCTGTTTTCCATCCAAAGTAGAGGGACGGCCGGTGTCGGATCCGTATTCGGGCCGCTTACCCTGGTGTGGTTCGTTTGCCTTTCGCTCCTGGGGGTAGGTGGCATCGTTCGAGAGCCTTCAGTGCTCCTGGCATTGAATCCGTGGTATGCGGTGATGTTTTTCGTCAACCACGGGGTGCATGGGTTCACCATCTTCGCCGTGGTCGTGCTGGTAGTTACCGGTGGTGAAGCGCTGTACGCCGACATGGGGCACTTCGGCAAACGGCCGATACGCCTGGCGTGGTTCGCCGCGGTGTTACCGGCCCTGGTGCTCAACTACTTCGGTCAAGGGGCCTTGTTGCTGGCCGATCCTTCGAAGGTGTCCAACCCGTTCTACGGACTGGTGCCACCGTGGGCCCTGTGGCCGATGATCGTGTTGGCCACCGCCGCCGCCGTAGTGGCGTCGCAGGCGTTGATTTCCGGTTCATTCTCCCTTACCCGGCAGGCGGTGCAACTCGGCTACATCCCCCGCCTACGGATCGTGCACACGTCCAGTACCGAGAGCGGGCAGATATACATACCTCAGGTAAACTGGTTTCTAGCTCTGGCGTGCATCGGGCTGGTACTGGGCTTCCGATCGTCTTCGAATCTGGCCGCCACCTACGGTGTGGGCATCACCGCAACCATGACGATCACCACGATCCTCTGGTGTGTCGTCGCCCGCGAACGGTGGCGCTGGCCCGTGTGGAAGGTAGCCGCAATCGGGACGCTCCTACTGGCCGTCGACCTGTCCTTTTGGTCGGCAAATCTGATCAAGATTCCCCGCGGCGGCTGGTTCCCGCTGCTGGTGGCCGGGAGCGTGTTCGTGTTCATGACGACGTGGAAGCGAGGACGTACTGTGCTGTCCGGCATCATGAAAGAGCGAACCCTCCCCATCCAGATGTTCCTGGACGACATCGCCAATAATCCACCCGTGCGCGTGCCCGGCGCCGCGGTGTTCATGACCCACGATACCTTTGGTGCCTCGCCGGTGCTGTTGCACCACCTCAAGCACAACAAGGTGTTGCACGAACGGGTGATCTTGATGTCGGTGGAGACGGAGGAGATTCCCTCAGTCGCGCCGGAGGACCGAGTTGAGTGGAGCGACCTGGGCCAGGGATTCTACCAGGTGATCGCCCACTACGGATTCATGGAAACCCCATCCGTGCCCGAGATCATCCGCCGACTCAAGGCCGACGGCATCGAGTTGAAATCGATGGAAACGAGCTACTACCTGGGACGAGAAACGTTGCTCCCGGAAGGAAAGGAAAAGTTCGCGTACTGGCGCAAGCGCTTGTTCATCATTCAATCACGCAACGCCCAGTCAGCGACCGCGTTCTTCGATTTGCCCGCCAACCGGGTGGTGGAGTTGGGGGCGCAGATACAGCTCTAGGCGTACGCAGGTCGCAGTGCTTTCATCATCCCTCCGCCGCCTCGTGTTTCTCTATGAGCATGTTCACCACGTCGGGGTCGGCCAGAGTCGTAGTATCCCCCAACGTGCGGCCTTCGGCGATGTCGCGCAGCAGGCGGCGCATGATTTTTCCGCTACGGGTCTTGGGGAGGTCCGCCGTAAAGATGATGTCTTCCGGCCGGGCGATGGCGCCGATTTTCTTGGTGACGTGTTGTTTGAGTTCTTTCACCAGGTCGTCGCTGCCCTCGCGTCCGCTCTTGAGAGTGACGAAGGCGGCGACGACCTGGCCCTTGATGTCGTGTGTCTTGCCAACCACCGCGGCTTCGGCCACCGCCTGGTGGTCGACCAGGGCGCTCTCGACTTCCATGGTGCCAATGCGGTGGCCCGACACGTTCAGGACGTCGTCGACCCGTCCCAGAATCCACCAGTAGCCATCTTCATCCAGCTTGGCGCCGTCTCCGGCGAAGTAGCGACCCGGAAACCGGCTCCAGTAGGTCTCGCGGTAGCGTTCATCGTCTCCATAGATGGTGCGGAGCATCCCGGGCCACGGTTCGGTCAGGGTCAGGTATCCGCCGCCGAATTCGAGCGGCTTGCCGTCCGCGTCGACCAGCTCGGCGCTGATGCCGGGGAACGGCACCGTGGCTGAGCCTGGCTTGGTGGTGATCACGCCGGGAAGCGGGGTGATCATGATGCCACCCGTCTCCGTTTGCCACCAGGTGTCGACGATGGGGCATTGGCCGTGACCGATGTGCTCGTGATACCACATCCAGGCTTCCGGGTTGATGGGCTCGCCCACGGTGCCCAAGAGCCTCAGTTTCGAGAGGTCATGACGTGCGGGGAATTCCGGCCCCCACTTCATGAAGGCACGGATGGCCGTGGGTGCGGTGTAGAACACCGTGACCTCGTGTTTGGCGCACATGGCCCAGAACCGGTCGCGGTCGGGCCAGTCGGGGGATCCTTCATACATGACGACCGTGGCGCCGTGGGCCAACGGGCCGTACACCACGTATGAATGGCCCGTGACCCACCCGATGTCGGCCGAACACCAGAATACGTCTTCGTCCTTGAGGTCGAACACGTACTTGGTGGTGGCGATTGCCTGGGTGAGGTAGCCACCGGTGGTGTGTACGATTCCCTTGGGCTTACCGGTGGTTCCGGAAGTGTACAGGATGAACAGGAGATCTTCCGCGTCCATCGGTTCCGGCGCCGCCTCGGTGGAGGCGCTGTCCACCACTTCGTGCCACCAGTGGTCCCGGCCATCGTGCATCACCGTATCGGCGTCCTCCCCAACCCGGCGGACCACCAGGACGTGGCGTACCGATGGTGCATCCTCCAGGGCCTCGTCGGCGAACTGCTTGAGCGGTACCACCTGGCCGCGGCGATAGCCGCCGTCGGCGGTGATCACTGCGACAGCCTCCTGGTCGTTGATTCGATCCCTAAGCGACTCGGCCGAGAATCCACCGAAGACCACTGAGTGGACCGCCCCGATACGGGTGCACGCCAGCATGGCGATGGCCGCCTCGGGGATCATGGGGAGATAGATGGCAACCCGGTCTCCCTTGCCCACTCCGAGACCGCGCAGGGCGTTGGCGCACCGGTTGACCTCCCGGGACAGCTCCGCGTAGGACAAAGTGCGAGTATCCCCCGGCTCTCCTTCCCAGATGATGGCGGTCTTGTCGGCTTGGCCTCCAGTAACGTGGCGGTCCAGACAGTTGCTGGAAACGTTGAGCTTGCCGCCGAGGAACCACTTGGCGTGGGGAAGATTCCACTCCAACACGGTGTGCCACGGTTCGATCCAGTCGAGCAGCCCGGCCTGTTCGGCCCAGAACGCCTCCCTGTCTTTGGCGGCTGCCCGGTAGGTGGCTTCGGTTGCGTTGGCCTGGGCGGCGAACTCTTCTGTCGGGGGGAACCTGCGGGTTTCTTCCAGCAGGGTATCAATTTGGCTGCTCATGGCGCAGATGTTAGCGTTTCCGATAGAGTTTGGGAAGTACGCCGTTCCCGTGCAGGTCGTTGCGCGGTGGCGATTTGCAGAATCCGAACCGGCTGGCGTTCCGCCGGGGATAGTGCCGGTGACGTGGCTCACCTTTATTTGCTAACGTGTTGCCAGCGAGATGGTTGCCGGCTATGGTCCCGAACTCGCCTCAAAGGTTGGCGCGGTCCGAAGGGCCGCAGACAATTGAATTTTTTGCCGCCCGATAAGAGCACACCCGGAGTGATCCGGGGCCGCAAAACCAAAGGTCTCGACAGAGTGTCGAGATAGCTCGGTGCCGAAGGTGGATGGCCACGCGAAGAAGCGTGACGTCGGCGGAAAGAAACCCGTGTGACGTCACGCTTCTTTCCTGTGCTGGACGGGTATGGGAGGTTCAGATGGCTACATCGTGCCCGAAGACGCAGCAATACACTGCGCCGGAAACACTGGGTCTGGAAACCCGCGATCGCGTCCGAAAGGACGCCATCAAATTGCTGGACACCATGCGTGAAGGCTACGGGCGGTTGGTGATCGACCTGGCCAAGACCACCAAGGTGGATTCCGCCGGTCTAGGGGCCCTCATGCTGATCCAGCGGCACGCTGCGGACCGCCGTCAGTCTGTGTCCCTGGCAAACCCGAGCGATGAAATCCGGTTCCTCCTGATGCTGACCAAGCTGGACGAACTGTTCGAGTCGGCGCCGGCTACGTCGGCGGGCTGACGCAGAGGCCGTTCGGCTTCTCAGCAGGTTCGGCATGGGCTATCTTGCCAAGTCCGAAGTAGGCCACCGTTTCCCGTCTACCGACGGAACACCATGGCAAATGCCGAGCGACTCCGCGTCCTGTTCGTCGAAGACGAGCAGGCACTGCAAATCAGCTATGAGCGTTTCTTCCGACCGCGATTCGAGATGAACTTCGCGGGCACGGGTGCCGACGCCATGGCCCAACTCGAGTCAGGCGCCCCTGACGTCCTCGTGCTCGACATGCGGCTACCCGATACCGACGGCATCGAACTGCTTAGAAAGATCCGTTCGTTGCATCCCGATCTCCCGGTTATCATCACCACCGCCTACCTGAGTATCGAGCCGCAACTCCAGGTACTCGACCTGGGCTATTCAGGCTATGTCGTCAAACCTTTCGACCTCGACGACCTGGGCTCTGCCATTGACGCCGCGGGCTGACGGCCCCCTACTCGAAGCCCATGGGCTCGAGCGTAGATTCGGCAACACCCGGGCGGTTTGCGGCGTCGACGTGACCGTAATGAGCGGCGACCTGGTCGCGGTGTTCGGCCCCAACGGCGCCGGCAAGACCACCCTGCTCCGCATGCTCGGCGGACTGGTGCGGCCGACCTCCGGCCAGGTGGTGGTCAAGGGCCGGGACTTGAAGTCGACCGATCCCGAAGTCCGGCGGCCTATTGGGCTGCTTTCCCACCAGTCTTTTCTATATGACGATCTGACCGCGCTGGAGAACCTGGCGTTCGCCGCACGAATCTACGGTTCGGCCAAGCCCCGTGCCGCGGCCCGGGAGGCGCTGGTAGATGTCGGGCTCGAACACAAAGCCAATGAGCCGGTCCGGTCGCTCAGCCGCGGGATGGTGCAACGGGTGGCGCTGGCACGAGCACTGATGGCGCAGCCCGAGATCCTTCTCCTGGACGAGCCGTTCACCGGCCTCGACGCTCCGGCTGCCAGGCATATCCAGGACGTGCTCACCCGCCGCCGGTCGGAGGGCCGTGGCGCCGTAGTGGTCAGCCACCAGTTTGCCGAAGTGTGGGACATCGCCAGTCACATGATGGTGATGATCGAAGGCGCCGTCATCATGCGCGAGTCTCCCCCGCCGGCTCTCGACAGCTTCCTGCCGGAATACGAGAGCCTGCTGCGTGAATAGCTGGCTGCGGGTAGCCGCGGCGGTGGCCGGAAAGGACATCGTCATCGAGGTCCGTACCAAGACGGCCATTCTTTCGGCTGTGGTGTTTGCCGCGTTGGTGTTGATCATCTTCAACTTTGCCCGCGACGCTTCTCTGGTGTCCACCGCGGTGCTGGCACCGAGCGTGTTGTGGATTACCTTCGCGTTTGCCGGCATGATCACGCTGAATCGCGGATTCAATCTGGAGAAGGAGAACGCGGCGCTGGAGGGGCTCTTGCTGGCCCCAGTGCCGCGCAGCGCCATCTATGTGGGCAAGCTGATCTCCAACCTTGCGTTCGTTGGCATGGTCGAGGCCGTGGCGCTCCCGCTGTTCGTGCTGTTTTTCAATGTGCCCGTTTGGGGAATCCTGCCGGGACTGCTCGGGCTCATTGTCCTGGCAACGGTTGGGTTCGTGGCCGTGGGGACGGTGTTCAGTGCCATGACGGTGCGGACCCGGTTCTCGGAGTTGATGTTACCCATGCTGTTGCTGCCGTTCATGGTGCCGCCGCTGATCGGAGCGGTACAGACGACCACTCGCCTCTTGGCCGGCCGGCCATTGAGCGAGATGATCGGCTGGCTTAGAATTCTTGCCTTGTACGATGTGGTGTTCATTACCCTCTGCGTTCTCATCTTCCCGGCGGTCGTCGACGAATGAAGCCTACTATCAGCGGCAGTCGTGGCATCATCAAGTGGGGCGTGGCCCTCACGATCCTGGGGCTGGCGGCGCTGGCGGCCATCTACGTTCTGGCGTTGGTCTACACACCGCTTGAAGTCAGGCAAGGCGCGGCGCAGAAAATTTTCTACGTACACGTTCCCGCGGCTTGGAGCGCCATGATTGCGTTCTCCCTCGTCGGGCTGGTCAGCATTCTCTACCTGTGGCTCCGGGACGAACGCCTCGACGCGTTCGCCGCGTCCTCGGCCGAAGTCGGGCTGGTCTTCAGCGTCATCATGCTGACCACCGGACCTATCTGGGGCAAGCCGATCTGGGGCACATGGTGGACGTGGGACGCGCGATTGACCCTCACGCTCATCCTGTTCCTGCTGTTCCTGGGGTACATGACACTGCGCTCGGCCATCCATGACCCGGCCGAACGGGCCAGGTTCTCGGCCGTGGTGGGGATAATGGGAATGGTGTTGGTGCCTTTCATCCACTTGAGCGTTTACCTGTTCCGTACGCTGCACCCCCAGCCCATCATACTCAAAGCGTCCGCTCCCTCCCTGCCCCCTGAGATGCTGAGGACCCTGTTGTTAGGATTCCTGGCCGCCACAACGGTGTATCTCGGGTTCGTGGTACTGCGCTACGGACTGGCCCGGCACGCCATGGCTGAATTCGACGAGGAGAACTGACATGCCGGAAAACACCAGTTACATGATCGCGGCCTACGTCGTGGCCGCCGTGGTTTATCTCGTGTATGGGGGGAGCCTGCTCACCAGGGGGCTTCGCGCCCTCCGCAGGGACCGATAACCCAGAGGCACATCGTGAAGAGGGCCGGGATGTTCTCCCGGCCCTCTTCATGTGTTCAGCCCTCTTGGGTCTCCTCCGGCGGGAGGAGCACGAACTTCCACAGGATGCCAGCCGCGAGTCCACCGAGCAGTGGTCCCACCCACCACACTATCTGTCCCAACCAGTTGCCCGATACCAGGGCCGGGCCGAAGGCGCGCGCTGGATTGAGCGCCCCGCCCGAAAGGGGGCCGCCGACCAGGATGGCGAACAGTAGCACCAAGCCGACGCCGAACCCGCCCACCTTGGGAGCTTCAGGCGACACGACGGTGCCGAACACTGCCGAGACCAGGAAGAACGTCAGCACGGCCTCGATGGTGATGGCCTGTGCCAAGGTGACTGCCGTGGCGATGACAGGTGTGCCGTAGCTCAGGACCCGGCCGACATTCGATGGGATGGCGTACTTGACGAGCAGAGCTCCCAGTACGGCCCCGACGAGCTGGGCGGCGATATAGGGGAGAGCGGTACGCAGATCGATTTTGCGGGCTACCAGGAGCCCAAACGTGACGGCGGGGTTCAGATGGCCGCCGGAGATGTTCATGGTGGCCGTGATCATGATGGCCAGGACGAACGCGTGTGCCACCGCGATCCCCATTATGCCGTAACTGCCGTTGGGGAAGGCGTTGACGACAACGGCGGCGCTGCCGATGAACACGAGGCCGAAGGTCCCGAGCGCCTCCGCCGTGAGGCGGCGCGTGAGTGTAGCCATAGTGGTGCCTCATGCTAGGGTGATGGATGATTGACGGCGCGAATCTAGAGGAACAGACCCCTCGGCGGAACCCCCTAGGAGTCCGGGTGCCGGAATACCAGCGCGGCGTTGATGCCGCCGAAGCCGAACGAATTGCTCAAAGTGATGAACGGTGTAGCATCCCTGCCCGATTGAGTGATGATGTCGAGGTCGCAGGCAGGGTCGGGCGTGGCCAGGTTGACCGTCGGTGGGAGCCATCCGCGTGCCGTAGCCAAAGCACAGATGGCCGCCTCGATGGCGCCGCTGGCACCGAGGGCGTGGCCGTAATAGCCCTTGGTGCCGCTCATGGCCACCCGGAAGGCGTGATCACCGAACACCCGTTTGATGGCGGTCACTTCCGTGGGATCGTTGAGCGGCGTGGAGGAGCCGTGGGCGTTGATGTAGCTCACCTCGCCGGGGTTGACGTTCGCGTCGCCCAACGCCATCTGGATCGACCGTGCGGCCTGGCTGCCGTCGGGACGGGGCGCCGTCATGTGATGGGCGTCGTTGCTGGTCCCGAAGCCCAGAACCTCGGCGTAGGTTGGCGCTCCCCTCGCCAAGGCGCGTTGTCGCTCTTCCAGCACCAGGACGGCGGCTCCCTCACCCATGACGAACCCATCGCGATCGACGTCAAAGGGGCGACTGGCCGATCCAGGGTCGTCGTTGCGGGTCGACATGGCCCGGATGATGGCGAAGGCTCCGAAACTCAACGGCGCCAGCGGAGCCTCGGCGCCGCCGGCCACCATGACCTCGGCGTCTCCCCGGCGGACGGTACGGAACGCTTCCCCGATAGCGATCGTTCCCGACGCGCAGCTCATGCCGTTGGTCGAATTGGGACCGGTGAAC
>JBDHMR010000019.1:0-17433 GCA_039656035.1 Gemmatimonadota bacterium | reverse complement strand
GTAAAGAGCGCCCGGGTCATGAAGAAAGCCGTGGCCCATTTGCAACCGTACCTGGAGGCCGACCGGACCGCGGCCTCACCCACCACCAACGGTCGCATCCTGATGGCGACGGTAAAGGGTGACGTGCACGACATCGGCAAGAACATCGTCGGCGTGGTGTTGCAGTGCAACAACTACGAGGTGATCGATCTCGGCGTCATGACTCCTTCGGCCAAGATCATCGAGACGGCCAAGAAGGAAGCCGTCGACATAGTCGGACTAAGCGGACTGATCACCCCGTCGCTGGACGAAATGGTGTACGTCGCCAGCGAGCTGGAGCGTGAAGGCCTGCACGTACCGCTGTTGATCGGCGGCGCTACCACTTCCCGCGTCCATACCGCCGTCAAGATCGAACAGCAATACAGCGGTCCTACGGTACATGTCCACGATGCGTCGAGGGCGGTGGGCGTGGTAGCCAAGCTTCTCAGCGATGCTAGCCGGGACGGGTTCATTGCCGGGGTGCGGACCGAGTACCAGGAGATCAGGCGCCAGCGAGCCGAACATCGCGGCGCCCGCGGCAGTCTGTCGTTGGAGGACGCACGTTCACGCGCGCCTCGGTTGGAGTGGCAGGACGTCGATGCTCCCCAACCACAGTTTCTGGGCGTGCGCCAATTCGAAGATTACCCGCTCGAGACCCTGCGGGACTCCATCGACTGGACGCCGTTCTTCCACGCCTGGGAAATGAAGGGACGCTACCCCGACCTGCTCGACCATCCCCAACGGGGCGAGGCGGCACGTGACCTCTTCAAGGAAGCGAATCAGCTGCTCGACGAGATCATCGACGACCGCCTCCTCCAGGCCAGGGCTGTGGTGGGCTTCTTCCCGGCAAACGCCATCGGGGACGACATCGAAGTGTACGGTGATGAGTCCCGGCAGGAGGTTACCGCGGTCATTCACACCCTGCGGCAACAGATGGCCAAGAGCGACGGCAGGGCCAATCTCGCTCTGGCAGATTTCGTGGCTCCAAAGGAGTCGGGCGTGGCCGACCACCTAGGAGCTTTCGCCGTAACGGCGGGGCACGGACTAGACGCCTTGGTCAGCCGCTTCGAGAGCGACCACGATGACTACCGCGCCATCATGGCCAAAGCCCTGGCGGACAGGCTGGCCGAGGCCCTCGCCGAACACCTCCACCAACGGGTCAGGAGCGAATTCTGGGGCTACGCGCCCGACGAAACACTATCCGCCGACGCCGTCATCCGGGAAGACTACCAGGGAATCAGGCCCGCACCGGGCTACCCGGCCTGTCCCGACCACACCGAAAAACGCACCCTGTTCGACCTGCTGCACGCTGAAACCCGTGCCGGGATTAGACTTACCGAGAGCTTCGCCATGGTACCCGCAGCCTCCGTTTCCGGATACTACTTCTGGCACCCCGAAGCCCGCTATTTCGGCGTAGGCAAGATCGGCCGTGACCAAATCGAGGACTACGCCGCGCGAAAACGTATAGAGCCCGCAGCTGCGGAGAGGTGGTTGGCCCCGAATCTGGCCTATGAGCCATAACCAGGCGGACTGGCGATCAGGCGGTCCAACTGCCCTCGCTGCTCCCGCTGCCCTCGCAGCCCTCGCCTCCATTGTACCCGCTCGCCCGGGGCGATATACTCCTCGGCTCTGGACCACGCCGACCCGAAGGTATCGAGGTGTTGCCCGATGAGTGATGTCACCGCCACCGCCCCGCTGACCGTACTCTCCGAAGAAGAAGAGATGCTGCGCGAAGCGGTGCGAGACTTTGCCGAAACCGAGATTGCCCCCCACGTCCACGAAATGGACGAGGCGGCGAAATTTCGCCCGGACATCATCTCGAGTTTCTTCGAAATGGGCCTCATGGGCATCGAGATCCCGGAGGAACGCGGTGGTGCCGGTGGATCCATTTTCATGGCCATGCTGGCCATCGAGGAGCTGGCGCGGGTGGACGGCTCAGCGGCCATATACGTCGACGTCCACAATACGTTGGTAAACAACGCCATCCTCCGCTGGGGCAACGAAGAGCAGTTGACCAGGTACTGTCCCCGTTTGTGCAGCGACATGCTGGGCGCCTTTGCCCTGTCCGAGCCGGGAGCCGGCAGCGACGCTTTTGCCCTGACGACTAAAGCGGAAGACAAGGGCGACTTCTGGGAGCTGACGGGCCGCAAGTTCTGGATCACCAACGGCAGTGAGGCGGAGTTGTTCATCGTCTTCGCCAACGCAGACTTCGACAAGGGATACAAGGGCATCACCGCCTTCCTGGTCGAGCGGGATTTCGAGGGGTTCTCCGTCGGCAAGAGGGAAAGCAAACTGGGCATCCGCGCCTCGAGCACCACCGAGTTGATCCTCGAGCGGTGCCGGGTTCCCCAGGAGAACGTGTTCGGCCCAGTAGGACTGGGTTACAAGATCGCCATGGGGACACTCAATGAAGGACGCATCGGAATAGGCGCTCAAATGGTCGGCGTGGCCCGTGGCGCGCTCGAAGCCGCCACCAAATACACCAAGGAGCGAGAGCAGTTCGGCAAGCCCATCGCCGAGTTCCAGGCGGTACAGTTCCAGCTGGCCCAGATGGATACCGAACTCGAGGCAGCGCGGCTAATGGTCTACAACGCGGCCAGAATCAAGGACGCGGGGCAACCGTTTCTCCGTGAAGCCGCCATGGCCAAACTCTACAGTTCGCAGATGGCCGACCGGGTCACCTCGCAGTGCGTGGAACTGTTCGGTGGCTACGGCTACTCGCGGGAGTACCCAGTTGAGAAGTTCTACCGCGACGCGAAAATCGGGACCATCTATGAGGGCACCAGCAACATGCAACTTGGGACCATCGCCAAGCAGTTGCTCCAGGACTGATGGCCTCACCCTGCCAATTTGCAAGATCGCCACGGTTGGAATCCTCCCCGAAAGAGCTAATCCCGCCATTTGCAAGGACTTCCGACGCGGAACGAAGCTTGCTTTATTACCCGGCTCGCAGGCACCAAGAACCGGACCCAAACGAGAGGAATCGAGCGACGTGACCAGGCCCCCGGCTTCAATTCCGCAACACCACCGGACCCAACCGAGCATGCCTCGGGCGGGGTGGTGGCTCGCGGTCGTTGGCCTCCTGGCAGTCGCCCCTCTCGAGGGCCAGCAGCTCACCACGGACGAACAGGGCAAACTCACCACCTGGTTCCGCAGCGCCCGACGGTCTGCACCGGGGGCGTGGGGCATCGCCATCGCCGACCAGAGCGGCAACGTACTTTGGGGCATCGAACCCGAGGTACCGCTGATCCCGGCTTCGGCCGTAAAAGTCCTGACGACGGGATTCGCCCGAAGTGAGGTTGGCGGTAACGCCCGCAGGCCCACCAGGGTCCTGGGACGAGGCCGGGTCGATTCCACCAACGGCACGTGGGTGGGCTCCTGGGCTCTGGAACTGAATGGTGATCCTTCACTGGGACGGGGCAAAGCGGGCCCGACCCTCGACCAACTGGCGCTCCAGTTAGGGGAATTGGGCATCCGGAAACTGGTGGGCAAGCTCGACCTCAGAAGCGCAGACGGAGCCGCCGACGCCACATATCCGAAGACATGGTCGTCGCGCCATCGCGGCCGACTGTACGCGCCGTTGATTGGCGCTCTCACCATCAATGAGAATACCGTGGCTTTTCGGGTCAAGCCGGGGAATGGTACCGGAGACCAGGCCAGGATATCATGGGAACGCCCCCGGGGCGTGAGCGCAATCGTGCAGATCAAGGCCACAACTGTGTCCGGCCGGGCGACTCGACTCCGTGTCAGGCCGGTTGGAAACGGTGGCTGGGTGGTGACGGGCACTATCGGTGTCCGGGCTCCGTCCAAGTACCTGGCTGTAGCCACCACCGACCCCGAGGTGGTGCTCACGGTAGCGTGGGCCAGCGCACTCCGCCGCGCCGGCATCCGTTGGATCTCACGTAGCAGGACGGTGCCGGACACGGCCGGCTCGGCCAAGGTGCTGGCCGAGGTCGTTTCACCAACTCTCGATTCGCTGGCCGTCTACATCAACAGGCGGAGCAACAACCTCGGAGCCGAGCTACTGCTGCGGTGGGCTGCGGGAGACGAAGGATCCGCCGCACAGCTGTCGGAGCACGTGCGCCAGGTCAGTGGCCAGCAGGGAGTTCATCTGGTCGATGGCAGCGGACTGTCCTACGACGATCGAGTCTCCCCGGCCGCGTTCACCGGGTACTTGGCTCGCTTCCCCTCCACCCAGGGGGGCCGAAACTTCCCGCAGCTCCTCCCGGCAGCCGGTTCTGGAACGCTCCGGGGATTGCAGCGCGGACTCCCGGCGCGGGGCGTGGTGCGAGCCAAGACCGGGACGCTGAGGAGAGTGTCGACCATCGTGGGATACCTCGGCCGCCCCGACGGCGTCCTGACCATCTCGCTCATGTACAATGGCCCGCGGCCCAACGCGGCCCGGCGGGCCCAGTGGCAGCTGTTCCGTCAGCTCGGCGCCAACGGGGTGATCGTTCCGGCGGACCTTGGTGAACGCGATCCGATCCAGCTGGGAGCCGAAACCGAGCCGGTGGATCCGCAATTCGAAATCATACTGATGGAACGCGCCTTGAGCGCGACGGTAACCGCCCCCGATCGGGCAGCGGGGAGATAGCTTTCGGCGGTGGGCGGTCAGCCGTCAGCAGTCAGCCGTCAGCACACCTTGCAGCCGTTCCGCTGCCTGCTCCAACAAATCAAGCGTCTTACAGAAGGCAAACCGGACCGTGGTCCGCCCGCGGCTTGGGTCGTAGTAAAAACTCGACCCGGGAACCGGCGCCACGCCCACATCGCTGGTGAGCCACTCGGCGAAGTCTTCGTCGGAGCGGTCGCTCAGCCCACCGAAATCGGCCATGACGTAGTAGGCGCCTTGGGGAGGGGTGCAGGCGAACCCTGCTGACACGAGCGCGCTGCACATGACGTCACGTCGCTGACGGTATTCGACAGCCAACTGATGGTAGAACTCCCGGTCGAGTCCTTCGAGGCCGGCGGCGACCGCATCCTGCAGCGGAGCGGGCGCCCCTACCGTGAGGAAGTCGTGAACCTTGCGAATGGCGTCGGTCGCCGCCGGCGGAGCCACGATGGTGCCGATGCGCCAGCCGGTGATGCTGAAGGTCTTGGAATATCCACTGATGGTGATGGTGCGCTCGCTCATGCCGGGAAAGGTGGCGAGCGGCACGTGTTCACCCTCGTAGTAGATGTGCTCGTATATCTCGTCGGTGAAAGCGTAGCTGTCGTGTTGACAGCACAACTCCGCGATGGCCGACAACTCGTCGCGCGTCAACACGCGCCCGGTAGGATTGTTGGGGGTGTTGACGATGATGGCGCGGGTACGCGACGAAAACGCAGCCCGAAGTCGGTCGAGATCCAACGAGCCGCTGGTTGGGAGTGGCACGAAAACCGGTCTGGCCCCGGACAGGATGGCGTCGGGGCCGTAGTTTTCGTAGAACGGCTCGAACACGATGACCTCGTCGCCCGGGTCGACCAAAGCGAGCATGGCAACCACCATCGCTTCGGTGGCTCCGCAGGTCACGGTCACCTCCGAATCGGGATCGACCGCCATGGCGTACCAGTCGTGATACTTGGCCGCCACTGCCTGCCGCAACCGCGCGCTTCCCCAAGTGATGGCGTACTGATTCACGTCCGCCCGAATGGCCTCTACAGCGGCGTCCTTGAGTAGGGTCGGAGACGGAAAATCGGGGAAGCCTTGTGCCAGATTGATGGCGTCGTGCTGGTTGGCCAGCCGAGTCATTCCTCGGATGACCGATTCGGTGAACGAGTGTGTCCGAGCGGCAGTGTGCATTTCAAAGGTGGTTCGAGTGAGAGTAGCGCGTTAATATCCTGACGCCCTGACGGGGACACAAGCCTTGGTCTGCGCTCCTGCGCCAACAAGGCTCCAGTGACCGACTCACCTTACAGCAGGATACCATGAACGCACAATCGCTCACTTTTCTGAAAGCTCTGCTTGACGCACCCGGCCCGTCGGGGTTCGAAACCGCGCCGGCCCGAATTTGGCGCACCCAGGCGGGGGAATTCGCCGACGATGTCCGCGCGGAAATCAGCGGCAGTTCACTTGCCACCATCAACGGAACCGGTCGCCCACGTGTGATGTTCGCGGGCCACATCGACGAAATCGGGTTGATGGTCAGCTACATCGACGACGACGGGTTCTTGTACTTCGACCCTATCGGTGGTTGGGACCATCAGGTATTCGTCGGCCAACGGGTGCATCTGCTGGGAAGGGACGGCCCCGTACTCGGAGTCATCGGCAAGAAAGCCGTGCATCTGATCGAGGCGGACGAGCGCGACAAGGTCAGCAAGGCCAAGGATCTCTGGCTCGACATCGGCGCAACGTCCAAGGAGGAAGCCGGCGCCCAAATCAGAGTGGGCGACGCCGGGGTGTTGGGGTCGACCATCCGGGAACTGCCCAATGGCCGCATCGTAAGCCGCAGCCTGGACAACCGCATCGGCGCCTTCGTGGTGCTCGAAGCTCTCAGGCGGTTGGCCGCCGACCGGCCCAAGGCCTGCGTCACGGCGGTTGCGACGTCGCAGGAAGAGATCGCCTATTCCGGGGGCGGCGCACGAACATCTGCCACGGGCCTGGAAGCCGACGTGGCGATCGTGGTGGATGTAACCCACGCCACCGATCATCCTGGCGTCGAGAAGAAACAACATGGTGACGTCAAACTGGGCGGGGGGCCCGTGCTGTCACGCGGGTCGGCTATCAATCCGATCGTGGCCGAGATGCTCGCCGAGGCCGCGGAGGCGGAAGGCATTCCCTACACGTTCCAGGCAGCGCCCCGCGTCACCGGAACCGACGCCGACTCCATCTTCACCGCCCGCAGCGGCGTGGCCACAGGGCTGGTGTCCGTCCCCAATCGCTACATGCATAGCCCCAACGAGATGGTGGTACTGGAAGACCTGGACCGAGCGGCTGACCTTCTGGCCGCATTCGTCAGGCGAGTGACCCCGGAAACGGATTTCGTTCCGCGTTGATCAGGTGTCGGCCTCAAGACCACTGAGAGCATCGCTGGCGGCGTTTCGCACGTCGGTGGTTCGATCTGAGGCCAGTTTCTTGAGGGCAGCCAAAGCCTCCGGACGGTCGCACAGCGCCAACCCGTGAACGGCAGCCACCCTGATGGCAGTGGGCTTGCGCCCGAAGAAAATCGGCCCGCGCTCCGATGACCGGACCAAAGCCTTGGTCGCCTCTGCGGTTCCGATACGCCCGAGGGCAACGTGCAGTTCGTGGAGCACGTCAGGGTGTTCCTCTTCATCTAGCATGAGCGCCACCGTCATGGCCAAACCTCGGGACTTGGCGCCATTCAGCATCTGCGCGACCTGCAACCTCACGGTCGGCTCCGGATCGTGCAGCGCTTGACGCAGTGGCTCCGCTGCTTCGTTGGACCCGATCCTGGCCAACGCCCCCGCTATGGCACGCCGCACTCTCGGGTCGGAGTGATCAAGGTGATTGGCAAGACCGGGCACGGCCTCCTCGAGGCCCATGGCACCACACAAGTCTGCGACGTTCCGGACCACATACCAGTTGTCGTCGGACAAGCGATTGATGATGGCATCGGTGCCCAAACGCATCTGAGACAACAGCGAGAAGTATTGCCTGCGGGCCTTGATTTCCTGTGTATTAGCCATCAAATCCAGGAGAATACCGGTCGCTTCGGCGCCCACCTGTTGCAGAATGGCCGTCACGTCACGCCGATGGCCCTGTACGCTGAGCTGAGCCAACCCCTCGACCATTGGCCTGGATGCCATAGCCTTTAGTGCCAAGCGATACCGACGCTGCTGCAGTTGATCCGTCAACTCCGCTGTTTCGTCGACGATTTTCCCTACTAACTCCATCACCTCGAGCCACTGCCCGGAACGGGCGGCGACGTCCACCGCCACCTGCGCCTCCCGCAGAGGATCGAGGGCCGTCCCCTCATCCTCCCAAAAAGGACGCGCGTCATCCTCTATCACCGGCTCCGCCGATGGCTCGCTGGATAGCGGGTCCACAAGATCTCCGCCCAGTCGGTCGACACTGATTTCTGGATCCGCACTGATTACCTGGTCCGCGGCCGGAAGCTTTCGGCGCCCTCGCACCGAGATGAGCCGCCTGCCCTCAGCATCCAGCAGGTCGACAAATTCCCCCGCCGTGCCTGTTTCACCCTGCGGACCGGCCAGTGCCCGCAGGAGACCTATTAGTGGTCCGGTCGGAACAGCGGCGGGAAGAGTGATCATGCCGACCCCGTGCGCCGCAAAGCGGCTATGCAATTCAGCAGTGAATGGAGCACCATGGGGAACCGCTTGACCGTTGACCGTCATGCCGCCCGTGTCGGCGCCGATGACCAGCTCCCGGCCCTCGAGAGCCGACACCAACGTCATGAACGCCTGCCGCTGTGCCTTGGCATCATCCGGCGCTATGCGCATGAGATGGACGACAGTAGCCAGATAGGTCAGCACTGATGCCGGAGCGGACATTGAGTACCGGGTGATTGGGCTGGAACAAACGCCTCAAGTTACCAAAGAATAACCATGCAGCAACGATTTACCGTCCGCCCGACTGGGCAGCGTGACGCTGCAGTCGACTCGGACAAGGTGGTTAGATTACTGGTCCCCGGGAAAACCCCAGGGTAGCCACCAAACCTCCAATATATTCTATATCAACGACTTATGAATCGCACTACCAGTGTCCTCACGCTACTTGTCCTGATCTGCACCGCCGGTCAGCTGAGGGCACAAGACACCGCGGCCGATCAGTTGGTGGAGGACGTCAGATTCCTGGCCGACGACCGACTCGGCGGGCGGCTGACGGGAACTCCCGGCGCCGACACCGCCGCGGCCTACTTGGCCCGCAGGTTCCAGCAGGCGGGACTTCAGCCTTCGCCTCTGGGATGGCTGCAGCCGTTCACCGTTCAAGCCGATGCGCCAGCCGCCCAAAATACCAACCTGGCCGGCGCCACCGGCTACAACGTCATCGCCGTGCTCCCCGGCTCGGACCCTGTCCTCCGCGTTCAGAGCGTGATCGTCGGGGCCCACTACGATCACCTGGGACTGGGTGGCTTCAGTGCCCTCGATCCGGACAGCATCGGGCTGGTACACAACGGGGCCGACGACAATGCTTCGGGCGCCGCCGCCCTGCTACACGTAGCCCGCCGCCTGCGGGGCGATCCCCCCGCCAGAACGGTCGTCTTCATTGCCTTTGGCGGTGAGGAGCTCGGCCTCCTCGGATCTAGTTTCTATGTTCGCAACCCGGTGTATCCGCTGACCCAGGCATTCGCCATGGTCAACATGGACATGATCGGGCGGTTGAGAAATAATCGACTCATCGTGTTCGGCGCCGAGACGGCCACCGAACTCCCTGCCCTTCTCGATTCGCTCAATTGGTACGCCGGGTTCGATCTCAAGGCCAGCGGAGATGGCTACGGCCCGAGCGATCACGCATCGTTCTATGCCGCCGGCCTGCCGGTGGTACACGTCTTCACCGACCTGCACGAGGACTATCACCGGGCCTCGGACGACATCCACAGGATCAGCCAGGATGGCCTGTTGCGGGTGGCGGATTTCACAGCCACGATCGTGGAGGCGTTGGCCAACCGGACCGCGGACCTCACTTTCGTCGAGGCACCCCGGCCCAGCTCCGGCGTCGGGTCATCTCAGTCATCCGGATACGGCGCATACCTCGGCTCGATCCCCGACATGACCGGAGGCACTCAGGGAGTGCGGCTCACGGGGGTGAGCAAGGACAGCCCGGCAGACAAGGCCGGTATGAGGGGCGATGACGTCATCACCCGTATCGGCCGCTACGAGGTCGCCAACCTCCGAGACATGTCCGCCGCGCTCAAATCGTACAAGCCGGAGATGAAATCGATATCGTGGTCCTGCGAGGTGGAGTCGAGCACCGAACCACGGTGACCCTGGGCCGGAGGGGGGAGTGATGCCGATCCTCAAGTCTCATTCGACCATCGCGGCATTGCGGGCGGCGTTCTGCCAGGAAGTGGACCGGAAACAACTCCTGCAACAGGCGGCGGACCGGATTCAGGCCGCCGGCACGCCCTACACGTCGGTCTACCTGTACATGGTTCACGATTCGGAACTACGGCTCGAGGCCTACGCCGGCCGGCCGACCGAACACACCGTCATTCCCGTGGGCAAGGGAATATGCGGGTCGGCCGTGACCACGGGCACCACTCAAAACGTAGGAGATGTGACTGCCCGGGAGGAATACATCGCCTGCAACCTCGACACGAAGTCGGAGTTGGTGGTCCTCATCCGTCGTGGGGACCTGATCCTCGGTCAGATCGACGTCGACAGCGATCAACTCGATCCGTTCACCCCGGAAGAGGAAGCGGCCGTCGAGGAAGTTGCCGATGCCCTGGCCACACTGCTGTAGTCTTGACGGCCAACCCAACCTGAAGCGAATAGCGACCTCGGTTCCCCAAGTGGAGAAATGGCGCGAAGCGCATGGCTGAGACCACCACGCGGACCATCCGTGGCGTCCAGTTGTTCGAACGGAAAGTCGGCACCGGCCCACCGGTTGTAGTCCTCCATGGCGGTCCCGGCGCCCACCACGATTATCTCCTACCTGGATTCGACACCCTGGCCTCCGAAAACACGTTGATTTACTACGATCAGCGTGGAGGTGGCAGGTCACCGGTCAAGCACGGCGAACCAGTCGGATGGAGAGAACAGGTGGCGGACCTGGAGGCACTCCGGGCTCTGTGGGACCTCCCCCGGCTGACGCTTGTGGGCTATTCCTGGGGTGGCCTGCTGGCCATGCTTTACGCCGGGGAATATCCGGAGCGGGTCGAGCGGTTGGGGTTGGTGTCTCCCGCGCCAACGTGGCGCGCTGCTCGCGAGGAATTCGAGAGACGTTTCCAGGAACGAAACCTCGACCCCGCACTGCAAGCCGAACTGCAGGCACTACGCCAAAGCGGCCTGCGTGAGAGTGACCTCGACGCCTACCGGCAACGGGTATTCCAGCTGTCTGTGGTGCCATATTTCCACGACCCGGCCAACGCCCGTGAGCTGACGCCTTTTCGGGTAACTGCACGGACACAACAGGAAGTGTGGCACAGTCTGGGGGACTACGATCTCCGGCCCTCACTACCAACGGTTAAGTGCCCGGCGACCGTGATCCACGGAGACGACGACCCAATTCCCATCTCGGCCGCTCGCGCCACCGCAGAGGCGCTCGACGCACCGCTACATGTCTTGCCGAATTGTGGCCACGTGCCCCATGTCGAAGCCCTGGACGGGTTCACCCATCACCTCACACAGTTCCTCCACCCTGCCTCATGACCGCGCGGCCAACCCCGTTTGGTATGGTGTTCACGCCCGAGATCGCCGGCCGGTTTCCGTCGCTCGCCGACGGCCTGGTACGCGATGAAGCGGACCCGATGGACAGGGACGCGTTTCTCATGAACAGGGAAGTCGTGTCCCTGGTTCACGACCTGATCCCCGAAGGCGGCATGGGCGACGCCGTCGCCCACCTGGCGGCGTTGGTTCACCACGCGTACTTGTTTTGGCGAGGAGGAGGCTGGACCTTCACCATCGATCGTGCCACTCTGAACCGAGTGATCAGATCACCCGTCGAGCGATCGCACAGCGGCGGCACGCCGGACGCGTATTACCTACAGCTTCCGCGACAGCTGGTATGGGGCAGGCTGGGTACAGACCAGCCCTATCAACCACTCGACGGGTGTTTCGTATCCCAGGGCTCGGACCCGGCTCTACGGACCCTCGGTGTGTTCGGGCTCCATCCTGACCGCATGGGGTTCGCTGTTGTTGAAGCTGAGGGCGAGGCGGCCGCTTGGCCCCAGCCAAGTGGCGGCGCGGACCAGCCGTTCGCCCCGCACATGGAAGGTGGCTCGGAAGCAGGGCTCTATTCGGTGAACGATCCTGCGGAACTACTACTGCTAGCCCACCAGGCATCGGAGCTCGTGGCCCGCACATTTCCAGAGGTGAAGATGGGCACGGACAGGGAGATTCAGCTCAGTTGACCAGGACAGTAGACCGGCGCGATGTCGCCGAGGTTCTGGACCGGATCGCGTCCGTCCGTGCGTTCCGCACTTCCGCCCGGTCGGTGGACGGGTTCCCCAAGCCGATCCAGGACGCCATCGATGACGGCAGCTTGGCAGAGAGCAAGGGGATCGGTCCCGCCACGATGGAGATCGTCCGCGAAGTAGTCGCTACGGGGCACTCGTCCCTGCTGGAGGACTTGAGGGAACAGGTCCCGCCAGGCTTGGTGGACATGCTGGCCATCAGCGGCCTCGGCGTAGCCAAGATCCGGTTGATCCACGAGCGGCTTGGCGTCGATAGTCTTCCGGATCTCGAGGCCGCGGCCCGGGAAGGACGCTTGGCGACGTTGCCCCGTTTCGGCGAAAAGACCGCCGAGAACATCCTCAAGGGCATCGCCTCCCTGCGTCGCGCCAGCGAGTTCCGGCTGCTGCATCACGCGACCGAAGAAGCGCGTCACCTCACCACCGCCCTCGACCAGCTTCCCGGCGTGCTGCAAGCACAGGTAGTGGGCGACGTGCGCCGGCGCATGGAACTGGTCCAGGAGTTGGTCATCGTGCTCGTTGCCGATGTTCCACCGGCGGAGCTGTTCGACCGCCTGGCCGACCTCCCCGGCATCCACGAACTCGCCGGCACCGACGAGCGTGTCGTCACGCTCCGATTTGCCGGTGGGTCGAGCGCGCAGATCATCGTTACTACGCCGGTCAACGCGGGTGCAGTACTCCTCGAGGCAACCGGAAGCCGTGCCCATCTCGACCAGCTGGCCGAGCACGCCAGGTCCAATGGCTTCACCCTCCAGGGGGCGGCCCTGTGGCGCGGGAGTGAATTCATCGCCACTCCCGACGAAGCGACCATGTACCGCGCCTTGGGGCTCGACACCATCCCGGCGGAGCTTCGCGAGGGTCGCGGGGAAATAGCGGCGGCGGCCGCCGGCACGCTTCCGAACCTGGTAGAAGTTGGCGATCTCAAAGGCCTGCTCCATTGTCACACGGGCATGTCCGATGGAGCCAACAGCATCGAGGAACTGGCCCTGGCCGCCAGAAATGCTGGTTTTCAATATCTTGGCGTCACCGACCACTCGCAGTCCGCGACGCTGGCAGGCGGGCTCGATCACGGCCTGATACTGGAGCAGGCCGAGGCCATCGATGACCTGAACGAACGACTGGACGGCTTCCAAGTATTGAAGGGAATCGAAGTCGATATTCTGGTAGACGGAAGCCTGGATTTTGAACCGGACGTGCTCGCGGGTCTGGACTTCGTCATCGGCTCCATCCACAGCCGGTTCAACATGAGCCGCGACCACATGACTAACCGCCTGCTGACCGCCATGAACAATCGCTACTTGAACATCATCGGGCACCCGACCGGGCGGCTTCTCATGGCCCGGGACCCCTACCCCCTCGACCTCGACGCCGTGTTCGCCAAGGCCGCCGCCACCGGCGTGGCCATCGAGATCAACGCCGACCCGCATCGCCTGGACCTCGACTGGCGGCTCGCGGCCCGGGCAAGAGACGCGGGCGCAGACATTTCCATCGGGGCCGACGCGCATGGCGTGGCCGGACTCGCCAATGTGACATACGGTATCGACATGGCCAGGAAAGCGTGGCTCACAGCCGAGCGTATCCCCAACACCAAATCCGCCACGGAGTTCGTCGCGTGGGCCAAGCGGAGGAGGCCCAGTGCCGGCGAGTAACGCCGCACGCGGGAGACCGGTAGCCGACTCGTCACCGGCCAGCCGCAAGCGCCGGGCGCGTACCGTTCTCAGTCGGCTCAAGAAGGCCTACCCCGATGCCAATTGCGCCCTGACCCACGACGACGCCTACCAGCTCCTGGTGGCTACCATCCTGTCGGCCCAGTGCACCGATGCCAGGGTCAACATGGTGACTCCGGCGCTGTTCGAGAAATACCCCACGCCGGACGACCTCGCTCGGGCACGCCAGAGCGATCTCGAGGAGCTGATCAGGTCGACGGGATTCTTTCGCAACAAGTCGACCAATCTCATTGGCATGGCGCAGGCAGTGGTGGCCGATCACGATGGACAGGTCCCCGACACCATGGAAGCCCTCCAAGCCCTGCCCGGGGTAGGACGCAAGACCGCCAACGTGGTGCTGGGAAACGCCTTCGGAAAAAACGAAGGCGTGGTGGTTGATACCCACGTGGGCCGCATTGCACGGCTGTTGGAATTGACCGACCAGAAGGATCCGGTCAAAGTGGAGCGGGAATTGATGCCGCTGTTTCCGCAGAAAGACTGGGCGCTTTTGGCGCACCTACTGATCAGTCACGGACGACGGGTGTGCATCGCGCGCCGACCACGATGTAGCGAGTGTGTCCTGGCGGACCGGTGTCCCTCAGCCCAACTTCCCGCCTAGACCCATGCACATAGACTTTGCCGTACTCGCGGACTACGCCCTGATCGACCAACACGGAAAACTTTCCGTGCTGGGCATGTTTCAGAACGTGTGGGTGCCGACATTCCCCGCGGTACACCCCCGGGCTCATCTGGTCCTCCGCGTGCGCGGCTCACGCACGGAAATCGGGAATCATAAGATCGCCATTCGCTTCGTCGACGAGCACGGTGTAGAGCACTTGGGAGGAGAGGGTACCGTCGAATTCGGAGAGCCCCCGGCGGGCGTGACCCAATTGGAGGCGGGGGCGGTGCTGGTGTTTGACGTCCCCCTGCCCCATCCAGGGAGTTACTGGTTCGAAATCGCCATCGACAGTGCTCCGGAAGCCAAAGTTCTCTTGGTGGCAGGCCAGTCGCCGGGCATGCATTCGCACTGACGGTGTGTATATTCGGGCAGCTTCCCCGAAATCAGTGGCCGGGGCGGCTGACCCTGCCTTCATCCCAGGAGTTATTCATGCACAGACTTCGTGTGTGGTGTGCGGCGACAGGGCTGGCCCTCGGGGCCCTCGCCCTCCCTGCGACCGCATCGGCACAGGGGTACGGCGTGTACGAACACGGCGCCTGCGCCATGGGCCGTGCCGGTGCCACGGTGGCCGACCCGTGTCTCGACGGTTCGTCGATCTTCTTCAACCCCGCCGGGATCGCCCAACTCGAAAACAAGGTGGTGAATGGCGGAGTGACGCTGATCGCCGTAGGCGGCGACTTTACCCACCAGGAAACCCTGGAAGTAAGCGATCTCCCGCGAACCGCCATTCCGGTGCCTACGTTGTACCTGGGTATTCCTCTCAACAACAGGCTGGCCCTGGGACTCGGGGTGTTCGTCCCGTACGGCCTCGAGACGAGTTGGGATGAGAGCGCCCAAGGTCGGTTCCTGGGATATTTCAGCAAGATTTCAGCGATTTACGTGCAGCCGACCGTCGCGTATAATGTGAACGACTGGCTGTCGGTTGGTGGCGGGGTCGATTTCACCATCGTGAGCGTCGAGCTCAAGCAGCACCTCGACCTCTCGGAACAGATCGTGCCCGGTACCTCTTCCAGCTTTGCGACGTTCGGCATCCCCAACCGCACGGACTTCGGCGACGCCCACATCGAGGGTAGCGGCACCACCCTCGGCTACAACCTGGGCATCATCGCCCAGGCCACCGACTGGATCAGCTTCGGCGTCCGCTACCTGTCCCGGCAGAAAGCCACCCTAGAAGGTGGTGACGCGACATTCTCCCAGATCGAAACCGGCCTGTTCGTACCCGTTGACCTCCCATTGCCGGGTGTCACGGTGCCCGCCGGTACGCCGGTGGACGCGCTGGTGGCACCGCTGTTTGCAGACGGCGGGACGTTGTCCGACCAGAGCGTCAGTACGGTGCTGCGGTTCCCCGAGCAGTTGGTGTTGGGGACCGCGATACAGGTTTCCCCCAAGGTCAAACTGCTGGCAGACTACCAGTACACCAACTGGGCTGTGTTCGAGGTGCTCCCCATCGAATTCGAGCTCATTGGAACGGTCACGTTGCAGGAAAACTTCGTCGCGACCCACGGCATCCGGCTGGGTGGTGAATACGCCTTCAGTAGCGACACCCAGGCACGGCTTGGCTTCATAAGCCATGGTGCCGCGGCGCCGGCGGAAACGGTCACGCCGTTGCTACCAGAAGGTCCGAGATCGGAGTTCACCATCGGCTTTGGCACCAGGGTCACCAAGGGCCTGCGGTTCGATTTTGCCTACCAATACATCGATCAGGCCGATCGGCGGGGCCGCTCCACTGACGGCGGCAGCGACTTCCCCACCACCGCGGCGAATGACGGACTCTACACGTTCAATGCCCATGTGTTCGGCCTGTCACTGATCTACAAATTCTAGCCCAGGAGACCTTCGCGATGAGAACGTTGAAACTGCTCGCTGTGCTCGCGCTGGCCCTCCCCTGGGTCACGTCGTGCTACACCGACGAACAACTCGGCGCGGCGCCGCTCCCCAACACCGGGGAATTGATGCGGCGCTACCTGTCGATCGGCAACAGTATCACCGCCGGATTCCAATCGGCCGGCATTAACGACAGCACCCAGAACCTGGCCTACCCGGTACTGTTCGCCGGCGCCATCGGCACGTCCTTCGTCGTGCCGGCACTCAACATGCCCGGCTGCCCACCGCCGCTGGTCAACAACCTGACTGGAGAGCTCGTCCCTCCGGCACTGCCGACCGGGTGCGCACTCCGCCGCCATGAACCGCTGCCGCCATTTTTCAACAACTTGGCGGTCCCGGGCGCCCACGTCATCGATCCGCTCAACAACCTCGATGCGGCGTCGAACGCCAACACGCTGACGATGCTGATCCTCGGAGGCAAGACGCAGGTCCAGGCGCTGACGGACGCGAACCCGACTTTCGTGTCGGTGTGGGTCGGCAACAACGACGTCCTCGGTGCCCTCACTAGCAGCACTAATCCCGGTGATCCGGCCGAGATTACGTCGCAGGTAGACTTCGAGGCCCGCTATGGGGCCATCCTCGACGCCGTCGACGACGCCACGAGTGCCAGCGCCGCCTTGATCTCAGTCGGCGACGTGGCCCTTATTCCATACGCATCACTTGGCGCCACCTATTGGTGCCTGAAGACCGGTGCGTGTCCTGGAGTCCCCGTGGCACCGTTCCCGGCGATCTTCACCGTCGACATCAGCTGTTCACCGTCAGCGGTAGGGGCCGGGGGACAGGGTGAGAACATCCTGGTCCCATGGACGGTCGGCATAGTGCAGATCCTCACCGCGGCGCAGGGTCTGCCCCAGACGCTCGACTGCACAGACGATACACAGGTGGCCCTACCCGGCGAGGTCGCCGCCATGCAGGCGGCTACGGCTGGGTACAACACTTACATAGCCGCCCAGGCGGCTGCCCGCGGATACGCCTACTACGACCTCAACCCCGATCTCATCGCGGCAAACGTGAGCGGCGAAATTCCACCGTTCCCTGATATCCCAGCCGATGCGCCGCTCTCCCCTGTGACCTTCGGCCCGTTGTTCTCACTGGACGGTGTCCACCCCAGCAGCGA
>JBDHMR010000018.1:0-10473 GCA_039656035.1 Gemmatimonadota bacterium | reverse complement strand
TGCCCGGAAGGGCGGTCATGATTTCGCTCAGCCCTAGGCGCGGCTGAGCCCTGGTGGCCGACGAGTCGCCGCCGACCGATACCGCGTACGGCAGGGCGAGTATCAGCGAAGGCGTACCGGCGATGGTGACGACGATCGGTTCGAGCTCGATGGGAGTCGAATCACGAACCTGTCCGTGAGCGTTACGCGCGAGTGCGCCGGCCGCGATTAGACCCATCGTGAGGCCAGCTGAGTACACTGTCTTCCCGACCACTACGCCGTGACGTCCACGACGAGGGTCGTTACCGCCGACAGGGACAACAACCAGGGGTTGTCTCGTAAGCGACAGGGATCTGATATGATAGATTGCCTCGGAAGGTGTCGGCCAGCCCCGCTTCGTCGGGCTGGGACGGCCCTCAGTCTCAGTAGTGTTTCCGATACTCCTTCGGATGCGCTGAGACACATACTCGAGGAGGCTTTCGATGGGAGGGGCCTCGCGGCCAACCCCACGTTTCAACCACGCGGTCCTATGATGGCCGGGGCCATTGTGGGTGAACCCTGATACTACCTGTGAACTTAGCAGCAGCTCATTGAGACGGTTAGGTACCACTGGCCCTCCGATTTTTTTCGGGCACCGAACATCATCTTCGCCCCAGGTGCACCGCACTCAGCGGGAGCCCTATAGTCTTCTTCACGGTTGCTTCACGAAGAAACCTCCATCTTCGAACGGTCGTCGGTATCATAACCAGGAGCCTGAATGTCCCTCATCCGCCTCACCACGCTGCTGCTGGTGGTCCCCACCCCCATGGTCGCCCAGGATCCGGTGCGCTATGAAGACGTCCAACGGATCTTTGACGCACGGTGCACCGGCTGTCACTCGGGAGCCGGGGCGGCTCGCGACCTCCAGCTCGACTCGTGGCGACACCTCATCGCCGGCTCAGCCCAGGGAGCGGCGGTGATCCCCTACGACACGCGGCACAGCCTGCTGACGGCTCTCACTTCCAGCCTGGTGGGCGGTCCCCACCCGGTGGAACTGGACGCCGATCCGCTCACCGATGCGGAACAGGAGTTGATCGCGGACTGGGTGACCGAGGGCGCCCGCTCGCCCGACGGCGAGGCGCCCTACGCCCAGGCCAACCAGCTGCTGTATGTCGCCAACCAGGGCGTGGCCATGGCATCGGTGATCGACATGGAAACCAACATGTTGATCCGGACCGTGGACCTCCAGGAACTTGGCTTCCCCCCCAACGCCATGCCGCACCATATCGTGGTCGAGCCTGACGGATCACACTGGTACCTGTCGTTGATTGCATCCAACGTGGTCCTCAAATTCGATCGCGCCAACCGGCTGGTGGGCCAGCTCGACATCGAGCGACCGGGAATACTTGCGCTGGACCCCTGGAGCGACTTGCTGTACGTGGCGCGGTCGATGGTGGCGGTGAATCCGCCTTCGTCGATCGGCATGGTACGCCGGAGCGATTTGGCGGCCGAGGAGCTGGCGACGTTTCTGCCCCGGCCCCACGCGCTTGCCATTTCACCCGGCGGACAGTACGTCTTCACGGCGAGTTTGGCGGTCAACCAGGTGGCCACTATCGACCCCATGGAGGAAACCGTCGAGATCGAGGACCTGGGTGGCGACCGACCCCACACGTTCATCGGCCTGGCGACATCACCCGACGGGCGCTGGCTGGTCGGCACCACGGAACTCACGTCCAAGGTGTTCGTGTTCGATCTGGAGCGGCTGCCCGACCTGGTGCCGGTCGACACCATCGAAGTCAATCCGGCCCCCTGGCATCCAGTCTTCACCCCGGACGGCCGCTGGCTGTACGTGGGCAACAACTGGGGCAACAGCGTCACCGTGATCGACATGCAGGACCGGCAGGTCGAGACCGTCATTGAGGGCAACGGTATCGCCCAACCCCACGGTGCGGCCGTTTCGCCCGATGGGCGCTACGTCTACATCTCCAACCGGAACCTCGAGATGCCGGAGGGCCACAGCAAAGCGGGCCACCGCTACGCACCGCGCTACGACCTGGGCCACAACGCCACCTGGGGTACGGTGGTGGTGATCGACACGGAAACGCACACCATCGTGAAGATCGTCGAGGTACCGGACTACGGCTCGGGCCTAGGGACGGCGACACCCAGGCCATGACGGATCGGACCGGGCCGGCACTCCTGCTCGTCACGTTGCTCACCGCGTCCCCGGCGACAGCGCAATCGGCGGCCGACTACCAGGTGCACCCGGTGGCCGATGCCGCCACACTCGCCGGCGGCGTGATATTCGAAGGTGACGTGCCCCGGGCGCGACGCTTTCTGATCACCAAGGACGTGGAAGTGTGCGGCTTGGGCTACCGAGAGCGAGAGGAGGTCGAGGTCTCCGACGCGGGCGGCCTGCGCAACGTGGTGATCGCCGTGGCGGGCATCGAGACGGGCAAGCCGTGGCCCGAAGCGCCGGATGGCTGGGTGCTCAACCAGGAGGGGTGCGTGTTCGATCCCCATGTACAGGTGGTTCCCCGGGGCCAGGAATTGACCATCCTCAACACCGACCCGGTGCTGCACAACATCCACGGGTTCGAGTTGATCGGGAGCGCATCGCGGACGTTGTTCAACTTCGGGCAGCCGCCGGAGCAGGAGACCATCACCCACGCCCTCCGGCCCAGGCGCAGCAACCGCATTCGCCTCGAGTGCGACGCGCACGACTTCATGCTTGGCTGGGTGTACGCCAGCGATACGCCCTACACGGTGGTGGTGGACGGCGAAGGACGGTTCGTGATCGAGGGGATCCCGCCCGGTAGCTATAGCGTCATCGCCTGGCACCCGTATCTTGGTACCCGAGAGCAGCAGATCACCCTGGCACCCAACGGGGCCGGGGAAATCGAGTTCCAGTTTGCCTCTGAGTAGCAACCCTCATCCTACGGGAGAAGCGAGGAGCCGTTGAGCGCTGCGGCAACGAGACTCGGGCGTGCCGCCCTCGCGGTGGGGCTTGCAGCCTGCGGAGGTGAGAGCCCACCGGCAGAAGATGCCGCCCGCAGTGATGACACTGCCGCGCCGGCCGCAACGGCAGATTCCGCCGCTCCGACTTACGTCGCCATCGAGGTGATGGCTGGCGGGACCGTTCGTGGTACCGTACGCTACCATGGCGTCGTTCTCCAAGGGCGAACCGTAACCGTCACCGAGGACACGGCCACCTGTGGAGCTACTCGGCTGGTGCAACCGATACTGGTGGGCCCACAAGGGGGACTGGCCGATGCCGTTGTCTCTCTGGTCGACATCAGCCAAGGGGCGGCCCCTGTTCCGGCTTCACCACCGACCCTCGACCAGCGTGGTTGTGGCTTCACACCGCACGTGCTCATGACACCTATCGGCGGTACCGTTCGGGTGCTCAACAGTGATCCTCTGACGCACAACGTCCACACGGCCGCGTTCGACAATCGTTCGGTGAACCGCACCCAACCAACCGGCATGGCTGTCATCGAACTGAGCTTCGATGCACCCGAAATCGTGAAGGTCAAATGCGACCTGCACCCCTGGATGAGCGCCTGGATTGTCGTGACCGCGCACCCCTACCACGCCGTCACCGATAGGACCGGGGCGTTCGTGCTCTCCGACGTTCCCCCGGGGAGCTACACCATGGAAGTGTGGCATGAGACCCTGGGGACCCGAAGCCAGACGGTGACGGTCCTGGCCGGAGAGACCGCCGACATTACCATCGACCTTGCCGAAGGAGGGTGAGCGCAAGTGCCCACTGCATTCTTGGGGAGCACCCCCCGGGCCGCTGCCACCCACCCTGCCGTGGGAGTAGCCGTCTTGGGGGTGGTGGTGGGCCTGAGCCTGTGGTGGCCGGATCTGCTGTGGGCGGTTCAGGGTCCGATGCAGTCAGCGGACGGCGGGGACGGCGTCCGGACCTTCTTCGGCCTGAGCCCCCGGCGGGTGATCTGGGTGGTGGCTCAACTCCACCTGCTGTTCGCCGCCTTCGTGGTCGGAGTTCCGTGGTTCACGGTCACGGTAGAAATTCTCGGATGGCGCAACGGCGACCCGAAGTACGATCGGCTAGCGCACGAGTTCGCCCGGCTGTTCACCGCCGCCTTCGCCACGACGGCCGCCCTGGGTGGCCTGCTGACGTTCACCCTCATCGGCCTCTACCCGCGGTTCTCCGGCTATTTCTTCGGCATCTTCGCCCCGGTGATGTACGTCTACGGAGGCATCTTCCTGGCCGAGACGGCCGTGCTCTACCTCTACTACAGCAGCTGGGAGCGACTTCAGCAGCGGAAATTGCTCCATATTGGGTTGGGCCTGGTGCTGGTTGCGGTGGGAACGGCGATCGTCTTCATCGGGAGTTCGATGTCGTCGTACATGATGGCACCCACCGGGGTGGACGATACCGGCACGTTCGTCGGGACCACCTGGCAGGCCCTCAACAATCCGCTGTGGATACCGGTCGTGGTCCATCGGCTGCTCGGCAACATCACCTTCGGCGGCTTCGTGGTGGGCGCCTACGGAGCGGTCAAGTTCCTCACTGCCAAGACCGACGACGCCAGGGCCCACTACGACTGGATGGGATACGTCGGAAACTTCGTGGGTCTGATGGGGCTCATCCCGCTCCCCTTTGCCGGCTACTACCTGGGCCGGGAGATCTACGGTGTGAGCCCGGTGATGGGTAACAACATGATGGGCGGCGATTTCTCTTGGGCATTCATTATACAAGCCATGCTGGTAGGCCTGTTGTTCATAATCGGCAACTACTATCTGTGGTCCGGCATGCGGCGTATCCCGGGTGCGGATCGTTACCAGAAGTACATCAAGTACTACATCGTCATTCTGGTGGCCTGTGTCGCCGTGTGGCTCACCCCACGGAATCTTCCCTTGAGCCCCGGAGAACAACTCGCCATCGGCGGCCAGGTGCATCCGCTGCTCGGCGTGCTCAGCTTGATGTCCACCAAGAACGCGGTCATCAACCTGATCATCCTCACCACCTTCCTGAGTTTCCTGCTCTATCGCCGGGCCAACAAGATCGACCCGGTGTCCTTGTCTCGGCAGAGCCTGGGCTCCAGGATATCGGTCGTGGCGGGAGGCGCGCTGTGCCTCGCCATCCTGGGGTGGTACGCCCAGGTGCTTTTCCGGCTGGACCCGGCCTCGCTCGATCTCACCCCCGACAAAGCAGTGTACTTCCGCTTTACCGGCGCCCTGGTACTCGTGGCCATGCTCGCCGTGGTGACCAGCGTGCTGCTGGCGCTACGCGATCGCGTGCACCTGGCCCAGGGCATCTATCTGGCGGTGGTGGCTACGGAGTCGGTGGGCATCCTAGGCGTGTACGGCTACATCGTGACCACCGCGGCCAATCCCTTTTTGCGCCAACTCGCCGCGGCCCAATGGCTCATCCTAATGACGGCGCTCATCCTGGTGACCGCCATCGACCTGGCCATGTACCGCGGCGCCCGATCCTACGGTGGCATCCGCTGGGGCGACGTCAGCGCCAGGTCACAGTACGCGCTCGTCTCCCTGTGCGTCATCATCATCATGACGATGGGGATGATGGCCTACGTGCGGTCGGGCTTGCGCGAGAACTGGCACATCTACGGCGTGCTGAAAGACACATCCCAATGGGCCTACACGCCCAGCATCGGGGTGATGGTCTAGATGGTGGGCGGTATTACTATCGTGTTTCTCTTGGCGATCTCCTTCCTGTTCTGGATCGCGGGCCTGGCGGCCAAACGTCCTGATGAAAAACCCGTGGCTTAGAGTCGCGCTGTTCGTCGTCACTCTCGTGGCGCTGTTCGTGTGGGCGGGCGAAGTGGTGAGCCGGGCGTCAGGCAGCACCCGCCGCGCGGCTCCGGGCGAAGGCATTTCGCTCGACAACGGCGAGCTCATTTTCTGGGGTCCGGGAAAGTGCCACACCTGTCACGCCGTCGGACCCCGCGGCCGTTCGGTGCGCGGCCCCAACATGGGAGCGTCGGCTGACGGGGAGGCCATGATGATCCGAGCCGCCCAACGCGCGAGCGAGCGCTCGACAACGTTGGGCCGCGAGATGACACCCACCGAGTACCTGGTCGAGTCGCTGGTGGACCCGAGCGCCCACTTGGTACCAGGCTTCAAGGACGAGATGCCGATCGTCTACCAGCCACCCATTCACCTGGGCCTCGACCAACTCTCCTCGGTGGTCCTCTATCTACAGTCGCTGGGCGGACGACCCGATTCGTCCTCCATCACCATCCCACGCGAGGTGCGCCTCAGTCGCCGCGCCGCTTTGGCTGTCACTCCCTGGCAACCGTACCTGGAGGGAGATTCGGCCAAGGGTCGCGCGCTGTTCTTCGACCCTGACGGCCGGGCGCGCTGTGCCAAATGCCACCGGGTTGGTGACGAGGGCGGCGACATCGGGCCCGAGCTGACGGCGGTGGCGAGCACGCGGACGATTCAGTCGATCGTCGAGTCGCTCTTGCGGCCCAGCGCGTCGATCCCGGCCGGTTACGAGATGGAACTCATCGAGACCACCGATGGCCGCATCCTCGACGGCCTGGTGCTGCGGGAGACGGCCGATTCCCTGTCGCTGGTGACCGCCTTGGAGGAGCTGTATTCGCTCCCACTGTCAGACGTAGCACGCCGCCACACCCAGGATACTTCGCTTATGCCGGACGATCTGGCCGACTATCTCTCGGTACGCCAACTGCACGATCTGATCGCCTATCTGCGGACGCTCGAGTAAGGATCGGGTGGAGCCGGTACTGATGAACGGTCCGCCGAGACGAGACCCCCCGGGGGAGCACGAGCCGCCAATCTTCTGGTGGACCGCCCTGGCACTGGCGGCTACCTATCTTGGCCTCCGCTTCGGCCTCCCGTGGGTCTCAGTGTGGCTTGGGCTGAGCCAAGTGCCGGCCCCGATTCCGGCGTTCGCCATGGGGATCTACCTGCTGTGCGCGGTGTTCGGGTCTCTGGTCTACGCGAGCAGTGACGAGCGGCGCTGGCGTGTGTTCCTCACTCCCGTGGTGCACTTGCTGGTGTTGCTGCCGGGTCCTGGCTGGCGCATGCGACTCCTGGTTCTGGGCCTGGCGCCGCTCGCGATCGGCTGGATGGTATGGCAACGCGTGTCGCCCTCGGCCGACGTTCCCACCGTGATCCGGCTGCAACACCCTACGCAACCCGACGCATACGCCGCGATGGTCAACCCCCATCCGGATCTCTCGGATGATGACGCACGAGTGGGCATGGTGTTGTATCAGAAGAATTGCCGCCCCTGTCACGGCGCCGCGGCCAACGGCGCCGGTCCATTGGCCCGCGGGCTTCGGTTGCGGCCCGTCGACTTTACCGATGGCGGCACCATCGCGTCGGTGATCGAGTCGTACCCCTTTTGGCGAGTGCGCGAGGGGAACGCAGGGATGCCCGACATCGCGACCCCATGGAACTCGGCGATGCCGGCGTGGCAGGACGAACTGCCGGATGACGACATCTGGCGCATCATCATGACCGAGTACCGCGTGTCGGGCACCGAGCCGCGCAAACCCGAGGGCGCCCGGCCGTGATGCGGTGGAGCGCCGTCGTCGGCATTCTGATGCTGACGCCGTCAGCTACGGCGGCGCAGTGGCTGGCGTTGAATGTCCCCGATCGTCCGCAACCCACCGCGTCACTGGCCGAGGACGGTCGAGCAATCTACGATACTCACTGCTGGTTCTGTCACGGCGAGGATGGAGACGGATTAGGCCCCATCGCCGAGTATCTTTGGCCACGGCCGCGCGACTTCACCATCGCCAGCTTCAAACTGCGGACCACGCCGAGCGGCGAATTGCCAACCGATGAAGACCTGTTCCGCTCTATCTCGCTCGGCGCACCTGGTACGGCGATGCCCGCGTGGCGCTCTGTGTTGAAGGTGGAGGAGCGCTGGCAGGTCATCGCCTATCTCAAGACCTTCGCCGACGGGATGTTCGAGGACGAAGCGTTCGATCCGTATGAATTGGTGATCGACATCGGCGACCCACCTCGAGGTTCTGTCGAGTCGTTGATTGAGGCGGGCCGCACAGTGTTCGAGGAGTCGGATTGTTGGGAGTGCCACGGGGCCGCCGGCCGGGGCGACGGCCCCAAGGCCGACGAACTCAAAGACGATTGGGGCTATCCCATCTGGGCGACCGATCTCGAACTAGGCTGGAAATTCCGCGGCGGCAGTACCCCTTCGGAAACGTACCTACGGCTCAGCACGGGGCTCGACGGAACGCCGATGCCGTCCTATGCGCTGGCCCTCACCGAGGAGGAACGCTGGCAGGTGGCGTACTACGTGGCATCCCTCGAAGAGCATGGCACCCGTGAAGGCGCCAGGCCGGTCGTCATACCTGCGATGCAGGTCCGTGGCGCCCTGCCCCGTCACCCCACGGAAGCGGCGTGGGATGAGGCCGCGGCCATCTGGATTCCGCTGACAGGTCAGGCAACCTACCCTCCGCGGTGGCAGATCCCGGCAGTCACCGATCTCGTGGTCCAAGCGATGTACAACACGGAGGAGATCGCGCTTCGTGTCGGGTGGAACGATCGAACCGCCGATTCGTTGCAGACGGATTCCACACTTGGGGGCGTAGAGGGTTGGACCGCCGACGATAGCTACCCGGTCGTGTTACCCGACGGCGAGCGGAGGCGCGGTCGGTATCGTGACGTGGTCGAAGTCATGTTCCCCACCACGGATCATGGACCAATCCTACCGCACTTCGTCTATGGCGACCCAGGGCGACCGGTCGACCTGTGGCGCTGGACAGCGACTGCCGATCCTGAAGTGGCAATCGCATCCGTCGAGGAATTGCGCGCGAAGGGTCCGAAGGAGCCGCTCAAGACCCAACCCGCGGACCGCCAACTAGCGACAGGCCAGGGCGTCTGGCTCGACGGACGCTGGACGGTGGTACTGCGGCGACCCTTGGCGGCCGACGCTCCCTTCCAACCGGGCGGGTTGGTGCCCATGGCGTTCCACGTGCGTGACGGATCCAACGGCGAGACTGGGCTCAGAATGTCGATGTCGTCGTGGTACTTCCTTCATCTGCGGGAACCCGCCGGGGCATCGGAAGCGCTGCTGGTGTTGCTCGCGGTGGTGGGGAGTGTACTCGTGGAATACGGCGTTGTTCGAGTCATGCGCCGCCGCGCGCGCGAACGCCGGTTGCAAGCCTTCGGGGTCTAGACCGTATGGCGACGGAATCGTCCCATCCCCGACCGGCATGGTGGACACCAGCCGGGCCTCAACCTGCCCGTGGGCATCACGGGCGGTTGCGCCGGCCGCTATCAGTCCCAACGCGAGACCAGCTAACCAGGCTGTCTTTCCTGCGACCACGCGATGACCTCCAATGGAATTCCGGGATTCCCGGGATTGAGAAGTTGAGATCAAACCGCTTGATAGTCAAAGAAGGGGCACTCATCTCCGAGTGCTCCTCCAAGTCACTGCCCCCGCTGCCCTCGCTGCCCCCATCTCCAAGTGTCCCATCTAGGACCAATGAACATTGGGTACTGGCTCACGAGCCCCCGGGTCCACCTTGCGCCATGTAGCGATCTGGATCGTTTGTAGTGAATCGCTACGTTATGCTGCGTTCGTGACCACCGCCCACATCCGTAACACGTTATGCCACTAGTCTTTACAACGTCATTGCGCATCGGGCATGGACCTTGAAAGTTATAGGAGCAGTGCCAACGCAGTTCCGATGACAGGCAGGTTGCCAGCGATCATGCCCCGATCCTTCCTCATCGTCGATGACGACGAGCGAATCCGGCGTTCACTCTTCGATGCGCTCGACGGACCGACCCTGTCCGTGACCACGACCCCGAGCGCGGAGGCGGCGCTCGCGGTGCTCGCCGAAGTCGACCCCGACATCGCGCTGGTGGATGTGCGCTTGCCGGGTATGGACGGGCTCGAGCTGCTGCGGCTCCTGCGGGAACGCAGTCCGGACGTCGCCGTGGTCGTCATGTCCGCTTATGAGGATCTTCCGACGGTCGCGACCGCGATGCGGGATGGGGCCGTTGACTTCCTGGTCAAGCCGCTGGACTTGCATCAGGTGCGTGAGGTCATCGCGAAAATCCCGAGGCAACGCTCGGGGCAGCGGGTACCTGTCGAAGCCGATCACATTCCCGATGTGCCATCCAAGACCATCGACATCATCGGGCACACGCCAGGGGACATCATCGGGCACACGCCGGGGATGATCGAGGTCTTCAAGCGCGTGGGGCAGGCTGCGGGAAACCGCGTCACAGTGCTCATTCGGGGAGAGAGTGGGACCGGAAAGGAGTTGGTGGCCCGTTCGATACATCACAACTCAGCGGACTCGGCCGAGCCTTTTGTGACGGTAAACTGTGCGGCCTTGCCCGAGGGCCTGCTCGAGTCGGAGCTCTTCGGACACGTGAAGGGTTCCTTCACCGGTGCATCGAGCGACCGCGCGGGGCGATTCGTTTCGGCGGGCCGGGGCACCATCTTCCTCGACGAGATCGGGGACACCACCGATCAGTTCCAGAGCCGCCTCCTCCGCGTTCTCCAAGAGCACG
>JBDHMR010000017.1:0-10232 GCA_039656035.1 Gemmatimonadota bacterium | reverse complement strand
TCCCTGCCAACTCGGAGTAGTGAACGGATATGGACAAAGCACGAATCCTCGTAGTGGATGACGAGCTGGCCATGCTCGAAAACTGTGAGCGGCTCCTCACCCGAGGGGGGTACGCCTGCACCACGCTGGTCCAGCCAACCCGCTTCCGTGAAGTGATGGCCGCGGTGCAACCAGACGTGGTGATCCTCGACCTCCGTATGCCGGAGGTGGACGGCATGACGATCCTCACGGTCGCTCTCGCCGATGACTCGGCAATGCCGGTGATCATGATGACGGCCTACGCCACCGTTGCGTCTGCGGTCCAAGCCATTCGGGAGGGCGCGTTCGATTACATCACGAAACCGTTCACGGCCGAACAGTTCCTCATTGCGGTAGATCGCGCGGTGCGGCATCGCGAGTTGACCGTCGAGAACCGCGCCCTCCGTGAGCAGGTCACTCGCGACGCCGGCTTCGAGACGATGATCGGATCCAGCTCCGCATTCTTGAAACTGCAGAGTCGATTGCGGAAAGTCGCTCCAACTAAGTCGAGCGTCCTGCTCTGTGGCGAAAGCGGAACCGGCAAGGAACTTGTCGCCAGGAGTATCCACGCCCACAGCTCCCGCAAGGAGCGGCAGTTTGTGCCGGTCGACTGCGCTGCCATGCCGGAAGGCCTCCTGGAGAGTGAACTCTTCGGCCATGAACAGGGCGCCTTCACAGGCGCTGTGGGACTCAAACGAGGCCTGTTGGAAGAGGCTGACGGCGGCACCGTTTTCTTGGATGAAGTCACTCAGTTGGGAGTGGGACTCCAAGCAAAACTCCTGCGAGCACTGGAGGGGCGTCAGATCCGGCGCCTGGGCGGCTCGACCCTCATCGACGTCGACATCCGGTTGATCGCCGCCACTAACATCGACCTGGATGCCGCCGTGGCGGCCGGTACCTTCCGGGAAGATCTCTACTACAGGCTCAATGTGGTCCGTCTTGATCTTCCTCCCTTGCGAGAACGGGAGGGCGACATAGAGCTCCTGGCGCAGCACTTTTTTGCCCAGTTCTCGGCCACACTGGACATGGCACCACCGAGGGTCTCGCCCGACGTGTGGCAAGCGCTCGAGGCCTACCGTTGGCCTGGTAATGTCCGGGAATTGCGTAACGTGATTGAACGGCTCGTGGTGCTCGACGAGAGGGGTCACGTCACTCTTGCCGATCTCCCGGATGCCATTCGGTCTCCGGGAAGAAGTCCCGCCAGCGTCGGCGCAGCATCGTCGACGCTCACCTACGAGGGGGCTCGTGGTGAGGCGCAACAGGCCTTCAAGGCGGTCTATCTCAAACATCTGCTCGAGGCAAACGAGGGCAACATTTCCCAAGCCGCCCGAGTTGCCGGTGTGAGTAGACGGACCCTACACCGGTGGCTCGCTGAGTTACGGCCTACCGAGAAAGACGGTGATTCGTGATGCCGCCTGTCCGATGGCTGTCCATGGCGCTGCTGGTGGTGGTCAGCGCGGAGACTGGGTCGCCTCCTGGGGCTACGGTTTCGGGATCCGTGTACGCGCGCAACGTGCCCATGGCCGGGGCGGTAGTGTCCCTCGTCCCGGAACGGGAGGCGACTTTCCCCCCACCGCGCGAGCACCCGGTCATCGACCAGGCCAACCTGCGGTTCGTCCCGCGCCTCTTGGTCGTACGCCCCGGGATGACGGTGGACTTCCGGAATAGTGACCCGATCCTCCACAACGTGTTCGGACCTCCGGGTCCGGGTGAAGGGTTCGACCTGGGGACCTACCCTAGAACCCACTCGCGATCACACACGTTCACCGCCCTGGGGGTGCACGCAATCCTGTGCAACGTGCACCCTGAGATGGTCGCGTACGTTGCCGTTGTGGCGACACCCTATCATGCCGTGGTGGATACCGTCGGCCGGTTCCGGATCGACAGCGTGCCGGCCGGGCGCTATTCCATCAACGTGTGGCACCGTCATACGGTGCCATTCGTCCAACCCCTCGAGCTGTACGAGGCTAGCCGGTTGGACCTCACACTGGAACTCGAGGTTTCCAAGAGATGACCACGATCGCCGGTAGAACACTGACGAGGCTCGCGCGGGTTCGATCGGTACATGGGAGGCGGATGCGATGGAGAGGCGTGCAGGGGCTCGTGGCGCTTGGGGGTTTCTTCACTCCTGTGTGGGCGATGATTCTGGTCGGTCCGGCGCCCAATCCCCATGAGGGGCTAACCCACGGCATCCCCGTGTTCGCCCGGAAATACCGCACCAGCTGTTCCACATGCCACACAGCTGCACCCAAGCTGAACGTTCTGGGCGAGGCATTTCGTCTCAACGGGTATCGCTTTCCCGAAAACGATCGACTCCTCCGTCGGGACGAGCCGGTGGAGCTGGGAGCCGAACCCTGGAAAGATCTGTGGCCTCGATCCATTTGGCCCGGAGAAGTCTCGGGGACCGTGCCACTCGCTTTACGAATCCAGAACGACGCCGAGTTCGCCCGCGAGCCGAATGGTGACCTCCGGTGGACGTTCCGCTTCCCCCAAGAAATCTATCTGTTGGGCGCGAGCACACTCGGCGACGACATTTCCGCGTTTTTCGAGGCGGAATGGAGCAGGGAGCGCAACGTGGACGTGGTGCAGGCCAAGCTCAAGTTTCAGGATCTCCTCCCGGGGCTTCCTGAGCGCGCGCTCAACCTTTGGGTCGGATTCCAAAATCTCTACTTGTTCACCTTTACCGACCGGCAGATCGACCGGGCCGCGCGGCAGAAGTTTCGCTGGCAGGACTACCAGCCAGCTGATCTGAGCTTGAGGAATCCGGGCACCGGCGAGGAACTTCGTTCCATCAACACGTTCCGGCTGGGTCAAACCCAGCCGGCGGTGGAGTTCAATGGCTTGCTGGGAGGACGGCTGTACTACGGATTGGGACTGGCCCAGGGCGTTGGCGATCGCACGACCGACGACAACAATCGCAAGGATCTGTTCTACAAGATCCGCTATAAGCTGGGTGGCCTGCGGCTAGATGGCCGCTACGACCCCGGTGGGGGGCCGGTGCTCGGCCGAGGCGGCCAACTTCTCGACCGGTCCTTGACCGTGGAACACTTCGGCTACTTCGGGGGCCAGCCGGTGGAGGGCGAACAACAGGATAATCACCGGTCCTTCGGCGTGAGCGCCCGGCTCCTCTATGGACCCGCGGATGTGGGCGTGGGGTACGTGTGGGGCAGCCACGATAATCCGTGGGGAGCCACCATCGCCGGTAAGACCAGCCACTCCGATTTCTTTGCCAAGGCGGAATACCTGTTGTTTCCTTGGCTCATTGGTTCATTGAAATTCGATTCCTTCTCCGTCGACGTTCCAGCCTCCGTGCGCCAAGGCGGATTCACCGAAGGCCGGCACGATCAGACCCGCATACTCCCGGGCGTCATCGCGCTGGTGCGCCAGAACGTCCGGGTCGTGCTCGAGGCCGAAATCTTCACGGAACACCAGGCGAGCAGTGAATTGAATCTACAATCGCCTCAAGCTCTGTGGCTTCGCCTCGACGTCGCTTTCTAGCTCCCCCGAGTGACCTTCCTTCAAGGAACTTCCTAAATGACGCAAAAGACCAGTATCAAGAACATCGTTCAAAACGGAACAGAACTCTCTTTCGAAGCGAATGCCGAGCGCCACGTCTTTCATCGAGTGGAACTGCCGGACGCGTTCATGGAATGGGTAATCGCGGGGCGGGAGTCCATGTACGATGTTCTGGAAGGGAAGGGTACCGCTCCGTTTTTTGAAGCGCACTTGCCAGTTGTCGTCACCTACAGCAGGAATGAACCAATCCCGTTCAACACGGGCAACAAGGGTGTGGGTCTGCTGCCCCAGGAGGAGACCCTGGAGCAGTACTGCGAACTCCTCGACGAGACTCTCAACCGGACCCGGGATCTGCCCACGAAAACCAGCCTTCCCGAGCGGTTACACGCGGCACGGACGATGGTAGAGAGGCGGGACGTCTCGAACCGGGCCCTGGTCACGCTGGAGATCTTCGAGAAGCAGACGTTTCAGAACCTGTGTGACTTTCCGGTCGCCACACTCCACTATACCGATCGAGGACCGCACTACCGGAGCTTTCAGATCGACTCGGTGGTTGAGGTGCTGACCGGGGAACATCCGGTGCACCGATTCGCCCTCTTGAGCCGCCAACTCTTCGAGCAAGACGCCTTTCATATCACCCAGACAAAATTCCCCTACGCCTACCGGTTCCACCCCGTGAAGATCCGCGACAAGACGCCGCACCGGCGACGCGACTGACACTGACGCACCCGTCGAGGGCGGCCTCACGCTCCCGGGGGTTCGCCTCTACGCTGCGCTGCCACTCTGCCGCACCTCGTTTTTCCCATCCCTGGTCGGGCATCGCCGAGGGCCTCATTCCCAGGTGGACAACCTGCGCCACGAATGGCGCAGTGGGACAGCGGCTGTCACACCAAAGTCACCGTTCCCGTCCGCATGCTTCGCGTCATGCCGTCGTAAGTCTCTGTCAATAAGCCACATAGCATCCTGACCGTCCACGGGCGGCTTGGGCCCGCGACATGCCTGCTGTAGCAGCGAGCATTACCAATCGCGGTGTGATTGAACGCCATACGGCAAGTGAACATCCGTTCATGAAGGAGGGTCGAAATGCCATCATCAAGTCTGCTGAGAGTAGGATTTGGCCTCGTTGCGGTTGCCGCTCTGACCTGGGCTTGCGACGAGGGCGATCCAGCGGGACCGCCGCCGCCACCGCCACCACCCCCGCCGCCAGCGGCTCCCGTTACGTCCTCGGAATGGGTCAGCTCCGTCGACTGGAACGCCAAAGTCGTGGTCGACGTCAACATGGTGGAAACCAACGCCACCACCATGTCGTTCGCGCCCAACCAGCTGACGTTCGAGGCGGGAAAACCGTACGTCCTCAGGATCAACAACCCGACGGGCAACGTGAAGCATTACTTCTCGCCGGCCAACGCGAGCAGCTTCTATCAGGCCGTCGCCATTCGCAAGATCGAGACGACCGATGGCGAGTACAAGGCACCGTACTTCGACGCCGTGGAGATGAAGACGAACGGCACCTCGCTCGAGCTGTACTTCGTCCCGGTGCTCCCGGGCACCTATGACATCGTCTGTACCATCCCGAATCATGAGAGCTACGGCATGACGGCTCAAATCACCATTACCGGTGGAGCCGGCAATCAACTCGATCAGGAAGTCGATCCCACATTCAACCAGGCGCTCATCAGCGACCCGCGGCGGTCGGGGTCACACACGGTATGGACCACCGCCCTGGACGTGGATGTCGCTATGCAGGAGGGCGGCCAAACTTCGTACGCCTTCGTGCCGCCCGACCTCACGCTCACGAAAGACGCCGGGTATCGCCTGAATCTGGACAACCCATCCAGCAACAGCGAGAAGCACTACTACACGGCAGCGGACTTCTACAAGACGGTGGTCCTGCGCAAGGCCGAGGATTCCCAGGCCGAGATCAAGGCGCCGTACCTGAATGCGGTTGAGCTGCTGATCGGGGGAAGCACCACGCTGTTCCTCGTTCCGACGGTAACGGGCACCTTTGGCGTGACGTGCACCATCCCGAACCATGCCACAGGGGGGATGACCGGCAGCCTCGCAGTGAACCCGTGAGCGACAGCGCCACGTGCTTGGGGAAGGCTCATCCTCCGAGCAGACGGCTGTTGTCGCCGCGTGCGACCGGGGGCTGGCTTGGCGCCGGCTCCTGGGTCGCGCTGGCGCTGTGGGCCAGTCCAGTGGCGGCCCAGGCGCCAACGCCCAATGCGCGCGACATCTCGGCGGTCGACGCCGCCAGGCTGTACCACACCGCCTGCGCCACGTGTCACGGCCGGCTCGGCGATGGCAATGGCCGGGGGGTCGACCGCCTGGGCACCCCGCGCCCTAGGGATTTCACGGCCGGCGTCTTCAAGTTCCGCAGTACGCCATCGTATGCTCCACCCACCGATGAGGACCTCTATCGGGTCATCGTCCGTGGGGTTCCCGGGACCTGGATGCCCGCGTGGGACGGGCTACTCTCCGAAGCCGAGATGTGGTCTCTTGCGGCCTACATCAGAGGCTTCTCAACGCCGTTGGAACTCGATCCGCCGATCGAGATTCCCGACCCACCCGAGCCGACTCCCGAACTGGTGCGGGAGGGCCAAGCGGTGTATGCCGTGCTCCAGTGCGGCCAGTGCCATGGAGTCGCCGGGCGGGGCGATGGTCCGTCAGCAGATGACCTGAGGGACGATTGGGAGTATCCGATCGACGCCTACGACTTCACCCGTGGCAACTACAAGAACGGATCCACACCATCGGACCTCTATCGTACGCTCGTCACCGGGCTGAGCGGAACACCAATGCCGGCGCTCGAGCGCGACAATCTCACCTTCCCCGGTGGGCCGAATATCGATGTGACACCGATGCGGGAAGGTCTCGACCCCGAGTACGCGGACTGGGTGGAGGCCTTCATAGCGGCGCAACCCACCGCCGTCGAAGTGGAGGCGATGACCGAGGCCGAGGTCGTTGCCCTGGTTCAGCACCGCACATGGGCGTTGGTCTACTACGTGCGCTCCCTCAACCGGCCGGCGGGTGCCTTCTACTGGCTGTTTCGAGGAAACCCCGACCTGCAGGGGCAGGGAGGCGGTCAATGACCATCGTGCCGAAGAGGACGGCCTGGATCGTGGCGGTCGGCATCATGGCCGGGAGTTGCGCCGGCGATGGAACGGGATTGGGTGGGCCCGTGCCGCTGGCGCCGACACTCAGTTCACTCCAGCAAAACATCTTCACGCCTATCTGCACGCAATGCCACACGGGCGCCGTAGCGCCACTGGCCCTGGCACTGGATTCGGGCATCAGCCGACAGAACCTCGTGGGCGTCGCCAGTGTCCAAGTGCCGGCCATGGTGCGCGTCATCCCCGGAGACCCTGAGGCGAGCTACCTGGTGTGGAAGATCGAAGGACGTCAGGGTGTGGTTGGCGAACAAATGCCGCGTGGGCTCCAGCCGCTTACTCCGGCGCAAATCTCGGCGGTTAGGGAATGGATTCAAAACGGCGCTACGGACGACTAGGAGATCCAATGATAATATCGCGGCAGTGGCATCTCACCGGTGTGGTGGTGGCAATGGGCGTGTTCGCTCCTGTCTCGCTTTGGGCGGCTACTCCCACCTCGCCCCACAGGGATACTCCCGTCTCGCTCCACGTGGATGTCCGCGAGTCGGAACCGTATCTGGCAATCCGTACCGGTCTTCGGTGCGCTCAGTGTCACCTCAACCGAACCGGTGGTGGAGCCCGCAACGACTTCGGCAGCATCTACGCCCAGACGAGACTTCCCGCCTGGGAAACCAGCTATATCAGTCGACGACTGAACCAATACTTGTCCGTCGGCGCCAACTTCAGAGTCCTGGCGTCGGGGACCGTGAGTAACACCACACCTAGGACGTCGCTCCAAATCACCGAACAGAACGTGCAAGTGGAGGCCCGGCTGGTCCCCGATATTCTGGCCCTCTACATCGACCAGACGCTGGGACCGGGAACCGCCCACACCCGTGAAGCTTTCGTCCTGGTCGAGAAGCTGCCACTCGATGGTTTCGTCAAGGTGGGGAAGTTCTTCCTTCCTTACGGCGTGCGTCTAGTGGACGATGCCGAATTCATCCGAGGAGGAACCGGTTTCAGCTACCAGACGCCGGATCAGGGTATCGAACTTGGGATCGAGCCAGGACCGCTCTCCCTGTTCGTCTCCCTGACCAACGGGACTCAGGGGGCCAGTGAGAACAACAGTGACAAACAACTTACCGGTAGTGCCGCTCTGATCTTCTCGGCGTTCAGGGTCGGGGCCTCCGCGGCTCACAACGACGGGCCAAGTGGAAGTCGCGACGTAGTAGGGGCGTTCGCCGGGTTCCGACTGGGACGATTCAGCTTCCTGGGAGAGGCGGATCGTATCTTCGACAGCTTTCCCACGGGCCCTGACGTGGACCAAAACGTGTTCTATGTAGAAGGGAACTTTCTGGCGACGCGCGGCCTCAATTTGAAGGCTACATACGGGTTTCTCGATCCCGACAGGAGCGTCGAGGAGAACGCACGCATCCGGCTGCGGTTCGGTGTGGAGGCCTTTCCCATCGCGTTCCTGCAACTATCGGCCTTTTACACCCTGCTGGATGACGTACCGCAGTCCACAACAGACGGGGACCGTATCGGGGTGGAGGTACACGCTTTCTTCTAACCGGCGTATTGGGATATCAGGAGCGGCAACGGAGGGCGCGAACACCGAATCTGTGACGGAGGGACTACTGATGGTAGCTCGCAATTGGTTTGCACCGCTGGTGATCACTGGAACGGCCAGCCTCTCCTTGTTGGCCCCTACCCCGCGGGCCGCCGGTGTTGCCGCGAGTGGAACCGGGACCATCAGCGGCACGGTGACCTTCGCCGGAAGTGCGACGAGTCCCGTGAAACTAGACATCACGATGGATCATGAAGTGTGCGACCGGGAGCCTCAGTTTCGTGAAGACTTGGTGGTCGCTCCACAGAACGGCGGATTGAAGAACGTGGTGGTGTGGCTCAAGGACATGCCAGAGCAAGCGACCGACACGCCCCCAGCCACTTCGGATCCAGTCGCACTCGACCAGAGAGGCTGTCGCTTCATACCCCATGTCGTAATCGTTCCGGCGGGGGAGACCCTCAATATCCTCAACAGCGATGGCATCCTCCACAACATCCATACGCGCGGTTCGGTCAACCGCCCAATCAACAAGGCCCAACCCGGGATCCTGAAGAGAGTCAAGGCCAAGTTCAAGTATCCTGAGATGATTTCCGTCAAGTGCGACGCCCACAAATGGATGTCAGCGTGGATCGTCGTGGCGGGCCACGCGTACTACGCGCTCACCAATGAAGATGGGAGCTATCGACTCGATAACGTGCCACCTGGGACGTATAGCCTGGAGTTTTGGCACGAGCGACTCGGATCCGCTATCCAACAAGTGGTGGTAGTGGCCGAGACGGAAGCTCGTGCTGACGCTCAGTTCGACTCTGACTAGGAGCGGTGCCGTCCATCTGAAAGCCTCTCGGACTGGGGCCTTCATAGCCTAGCAGCCCTAAGAGGATCGTGAAGATTGTTCGAGATAGACTCTAGGAATCATGGAGGCGCGGAATCGTCAATCCCTAACAGACGAATCCCCGTCTCCTGCCCGCTTCATGCGCGGGGTCAACTCGGGCCAGCCAGTGGCCCGCGAAAGAAACCGTCGGGCATCGGGGAACGATGTCCGGTTGTGGCAGGGAGTATGCGAGGTCCTAGCTTGGAGGCCCTGTGGGGGCCTTTTTCCAGGGGCGCCGGGTGGACTGGGCGCCGGAGCTGTAACGTTTTATTACAATCTGTTGCAACGATATGTCTCACAAGAGCCTTTCATCCCGTCTTGCACGTTTCTTCACAAACTCACCCCTATTATTGGTGCGTGGGCTGGGGCGACCCAGCTCATTTGTTTCATTCTCCAACCTTGAGAGGCACGACCATGAAGGCAGCATTTCGGCACATGCGCGGGGCCCGCTCGCTGATGGCGGTGGCCGCCGTTGTGGGTTTGGCAGTAAGTGTGAGCGCCTGGACGACGACCGAGGTGACCCGGGGCGGGGCGGTGATCATCGTGAAGATGGTCGACGTGTCGACCACCGAGTTCAAGTTCGACCCGGCGGAGATCAGCGTGCAGCCGGGCGACACGGTCCGGTTCGTCCAGGCCGGTGCCATGCCCCACAACGTCGATTTCCGGGTCATGCCGGAGGGCACGGATCTTGGCGACGCCAAGATGGGGCCGTTCCTGACGACTCCCGACGAAACCTACGACGTGGTGATCGATGGCCGTTTCGCAGCCGGTGAGCACGGGTTCGTGTGCACGCCCCACGAGTTCATGGGGATGACGGGCACGCTCACCGTTGAAGGATCGTAGGGAACGTGGGATGGCCCGGCGTTCGGTGGGACCCGGTCATGTTGCTCCTCGGCGTCTGCGTCGGAGCTGGCACGGCTGCGCCACGAGCCGTACACGGGCAGTGGCCCAAGGGTCTTACCGTGACGGGGACGGTTCACAACCTGTCGCGCACGGCCCAGCGGCCTCCCATGACCAACATGATCGCGGACTACCATGAGGCGTGTGTCTACTGCCACACGCCTCACGGTGGTGGTTTCAACGGTCCCGTGTGGAATCGGCAGACGCCCACGGGTCCCTATCGGATGTACTCGTCCGGCTCCATGGACATGATCACCGATCCGCAACCGTC
>JBDHMR010000016.1:0-23286 GCA_039656035.1 Gemmatimonadota bacterium | reverse complement strand
CGCGCAGCCGCCATGCATCGGTCAAGGCCTGCGCCACCAGGGGGTCGGAGTCTTCGACCGTCACCAGAGCGGCTCCCTCCAGCAGGGAGGCAATGAACGCTCCAGCTTCGGGGCCGCCGATCTTGGTAAGCGCCGTCACCCCTTCGACGGAGGGATCCCGGCTGATCGCTGGAGCGGCACGCAGCCGCTCGATGATGGGCCTGACGCCGAGCGTGTCTTCCAGGAGACCCAAGGCGAACATGGCGGTGGTTTGGACCAGTGTATCCGGATCGAGCAACACTGGGAACAGCATCTCCGTCCCGCGCCAATCTCCTATTCGGCCGATCGCCATGGCAGCCGTCCGACGCACCAAAGGCTCCGGATTATTCAGGCTGATTTCGAACAGCACTCCATCCCACCGCCGGCTGTCCTCGACAGCGAGAATCTGCGCCAACTCCTCCACGCCCTGACTCTCGACCGGACGCGGGCCCAGTTGGGCCATGGTCCCAATGAGGATGACGCAGCTGACGATTCGGCGATGGACCATGATGGAAAAATTCTCGCTACAGACGAACCGGAGGCGCGGTCGGCACCAGCAAGTTGCGCACATCTTCCGGCATGGCGGCGAAGGCGAATTCGGGGTCGAGACTCAGCATGGCGGTGGTAGCGGTGGCGAGCAAGCGATCGGTTTCATCGTTCTCGACGGCGTAACCGAAGGTCACCCGCCGGGAACCGGCCTCCTGCACCCAACAGCGGACCCTGACGAGGTCGTCGTATCTGGCGGGGTGGCGGTATTTGATGGAGACCTCGCCCACAGCCAGGCGATAGCCACGTTCCTCGAATTCCCGGTAACTCATTCCCTGTTGCCGGAGGTACTCTGTTCGGGCCATGTCGAGCCACACCAGATACCTGGCGTGATAAACCACCCCCATCTGATCCACTTCCGAGTAGTTGACCCGGTGGGCAATCTGGTAGATGACCCCGGGGGCAGGGCTGTCCGGGGACCGGCGTGAAGCGGATGCGGAAAGGGGCACGAAGCGACTCCTGGAGCGAGTTGCCAACGGGCCGGCCTTTCGGCCCGACCCGGACTGGAAACTTTCACCCGCCAACCACGGAAAGTCAAACGGCGCAAGCGCTTGCACCTACAGGCTCAGCCCCGGTATCTTCGCCCCGTGTCAGGCAATCAGCTGCTCGTAGTGGCCGACGCCCACCTGGGCGTCACCCCGCCAGCCGTGGAAGAGGCCCTGCTGGAGTTTCTCCATCAGGCGCCGACCATGGGCGACTCCCTGCTGGTCAACGGCGACCTGTTCGATTTCTGGTTCTCCTACAAACGAGTGATTCCCCGGGAAGGCTTCGCTGTGGCAGCCGCCCTGGCCTCGTTGCGCAAGCGCATGCCGGTAGTCATGACGGGCGGAAACCACGACCGCTGGGGCGACGACTTCTGGAACCGGGATCTGGGAATCGAATTCGTGCCGATGGAAACGACCCTGACCGTCGGTGAGCGCCGGATTCTGGCTATTCACGGTGACGGTCTCACCGAAGAACACTGGTCGGCTCAGCTCATGCACCGCATTACCCGCCACCCAGCCACAATCGCCACCTGGCGCTCGCTACACCCGGACCTCGGCTTTTGGGTGGTCGACAAGATGAGCCGGTTCCTGGGGAACACCACCCGTGACCCGAAGGTCCTCGAGACCGTTGCGGCCCGGCAGCGCGATTGGGCCGCCCGGCGACTGCAGGCTGATCCCGCCCTCGGCGGCATTGTCATGGGGCACACGCACCGGCCGGCCATGGAGGATATTTACCCGGGACGGACCTATGTGAATCCGGGGGCGTGGATGGATGGCTACAAGTATGCCGTGATCACGGAGACTGGGGCGAGACTGAAATCGTTCGGGTAGGGGGGGGGAATAATGAATAATGACTGCCACGGAATCATGAATAATGAAGTGAAGTTCGATATTCGTTATTCCCGTGGCGTTCGATATTCCTGGCATTCCCCCAGGCGTCTAGCCGAGCGCGACCGTCTCCACATCCTTCAGCTTCTCTCCCACGAACCTGCTACCCACCTCCAGGAACCGGGCTTGATCGTCGCTCACCACGAAGCGGTGCGATCCTACTCGAGCGTCGGGTGCCTCGAGATCGAGTTCCACGAGTTGGTTGGCCACCGCCTTGGCGGTTTCTTCGGCGCTGTCGATGAGAAAGACTTCCGGCCCGAGTATCCGATGCAGTAGCGGCTTGAGAAGCGGGTAGTGGGTACAGCCCAGAACCAGGGTGTCCAGCCCGTCACGAATGAGGGGGGCCAGATATTCCGCAGCAATGATCCTTGTGGCTTCGTGATCGAACCAGCCTTCCTCCACCAACGGAACCAACAGCGGACACGGCACCTGTTCGACCTTAGCCGCCGGGAGGAGTGCCCGGATGGCCTTGGCGTAGGCGTCGCTCCTAATGGTGCCTGCCGTGCCGATGACCCCGATCAATCCTCCTCGCGTGGCTTTGCTGGCCGCGAGTGCCCCCGGTTCGATAACCCCGATCACTGGGACCGGAGAGGTATCGCGCAAGACCTGCAGGGCGTGCGCCGAGCTGGTGTTGCACGCGACTACGACGGCCTTGACCCCCTGGGAAAGCAGCCAGTCCTGGATCTCGCCGCTATATCGACGGACCGTGTCCGGCGACTTGGGGCCATAGGGCACTCGCGCAGTATCACCAAAATAGATGGTCGCCTCGGCCGGTAACCGCTCGAAGATTGCCTTGGTGACGGTCAGTCCGCCGATACCGGAATCGAAGATGCCGATGGGGGCACTGTTCATGGCAATCGTATGGGCACGGTGACTTGGGCGCCGTAACCACCGGGAACACCTTGCAGTTGCAGGTCGTCCGGGAAATCCCACAGATGGGCGGAGACGAACGCTTCGAGACCGGACATGAGATGGTTGAACACCAGGATAGCCATCCAGTCCTCCTTTTGCTGTTCCTTCGCTTCCGCCGAAGGGTCGTTGGTGCGTTGGAGGTACTTCAGTTGATGATCCATCTTGATGATCATGCCGAGACTGATTCCCTCGACGGCGATGAACAGCCCACCGCTGAGCTTCCGGTTGAGTTTGGCTTGCCCCCATCCGGGAATCAGAAACGAACGCCAGAAGGCTCCCATGGGTGACACCGGTCGTTGCATGGCCGGCACGGCTTGATCGGGGAATTCTCCGAATGGCCCAAGAGTGTCTTGTTGCGCCGCCGTGGGTGGCGCGTTCAACTCTTGCGCGCCGATCACCGGGGCAAGCCAGAAGCCAGCCATGACGATGGGCATCATCAACCCGGCCCTCATGCCACCTCCGCCAGGATGGAACGCTCCGTCACCAGCACGGGCAGCGCACCCGGTACCGTGGTGATGGTGATGTCCCGGGAGCCTGGGGAACGATACTCGCCGTCGAAGTGGGCCTTTAGCACTCGGTCCTTGGCGCGGATGGTAAGTCGTGCCGCCCTTCCCATGGCAACCTGAGGAAGGTCCACGTGCCGGCCGCGTATGGCCCGGGGAAGCTTGGTCAGCAGTTCCAGTTTCCCCAGGGGCCGGATGAAGCAGAAATCGAGCACGCCGTCGTCGGGCCGGGCATCGGGCGTGAGGCGGAACCCGCCACCCGAAGTCGATCCGTTGCCGATCTCCAGCGACAGACGCTCCTCCGAGAGGACTTCCCGCTCATCGCTGATGACGGTCAGGTGCATCGGCGTGTAGCTCCACATGGTTTGCAGCACACCGAGAAGATAGGCGGACAACCCTCCCAACCGCTCCATTCGGTTGACCCGATACGCCACTTCCCCGGCGAGCGCGACCCCAAGACTATTGATGAAATATTCATCCCAGGCGCGCCCCACGTCGATGTGCCTCTTCCTGCGTGGCTCCAGCGCCGCGAGAGCCTGCGCCAAGCCGAGGCCCTGCGTGCCCGTCAACCTGGCGAAGTCGTTGCCGGTACCGACGGGGAGCGCCGCGATGGCGGGGGGAGAAGGGACCCCGGCCCGGAGAACGCCATTGGCGACCTCGTGCATGGTTCCGTCGCCGCCCAGGACCAGAATCGTGTCCAGGCCGGCCTCCGCTGCCTGACGGGCGATGGTGCTGGCACTCCCGGGTTCAGTGGTGTGAGCCACCTCGGCTTGAGGCCACACTCGACGGACTTCGGTGATGGCCTGGTGTGCCAGCCGGGCGCCACGCCCGTGTCCGGCGGTCGGATTGATGATGAGGAGCGTGTTCATGGCCGCACGACCAGGATGAATGGCGGGAGCGTGTGGGAATCGAACCCACCAGAGCATGCCGAGGGCTTCTCTGTCACGGTTTTGAAGACCGGCCGGGCCACCAGGCCCGATCCGCCCCCTCCCGGTTGCTACCGAGTCGCCACTGCTTCGATTTCGACGCGCACCCCCAGGGGCAACCCGGCGACGGCCACAGTGGCGCGGGCTGGTTTGTGATCACCAAACGCCTCGGCGTAAACCTGATTCATCGCCGGGAAATCCGCCATGTCGGTCAGGAACACTGTGGTCTTGACCACCTGTGACAGCGACGATCCGGCAGCGGCAAGAACCGCGGCGACGTAACACCAGGTCGCCGACGATGGCGGCCTGACTATATGGCCCGATGGCGGCAGGGGCATGTTCGGTACGAACGAATTCCATGTCGTTGATCCCGGTCAGAAGAGTCCTTCTATTGTTCCGTCCTCGTGGACGCACATCTTCTGCGCTGCCGGCGCCTTGCCCAACCCCGGCATGGTCATGATGTCGCCGGCCATGGCGACCACGAAACCGGCACCGGCTGAAGGGTACACGTCCTTGATGGTGATGCGGAACCCAGTCGGTCGCCCGAGTTTGGACGGATCGTCGGTCAGGGAGTATTGGGTCTTGGCGATACACACCGGAGTATGGCCCATGCCGATCGACTCGCACATAGCGATTCGGGTCAGCGCCTTCTTCTGGAAATCGACACCGTCCGCCCCGTAGATGTCGCGGGCGATGGTCTCGATTTTTTCGGTTATCGGTAGCTTTTCATCGTACAGCGGTTTGAAGTCGGCACCGCCCTCGTCCAGCTGGTCGAGGAGTTCCTGCGCCACCGCCATGCCACCTTCGCCGCCTTTGGCCCAGAAGTCGCCGAGGGCCACACGCACGTCGAGCCCCTTGGAGAACTCAATGACTGCGTCGAGTTCTGCCTGGGTATCGGACAGGAACCGGTTGAGTGACACGATGACCGGCACGCCGAATTTCTGTACGTTACGGACGTGCGCTTCGAGATTGGCCAATCCCTTGTCGAGCGCCTCGAGGTTCTCGCCCGCCAAGTCCGTCTTGGCAACACCACCGTTCATCTTGAGCGCCCGTACCGTGGCAGTGATGATGGCTGCCTCGGGCTTGAGCCCTCCCGCCCGGCACTTGATATCGAAGAACTTCTCGGCCCCCAAGTCGGCACCAAACCCGGCCTCGGTCAGCACGATGTCGGCCAGAGACAAACCCAGATTGGTGGCCATGATCGAGTTGCATCCGTGGGCGATGTTGGCGAACGGTCCGCCATGAATCAGCGCCGGCCCACCCTCGAGGGTCTGAACCAGGTTGGGCAACAAGGCGTCCTTGAGGAGGAGGGCCATGGCCCCGTCCGCTCGCAGGTCGGCGGCGGTCACCGGCTGCTTCTCCCGGTTCAAGCCCACGATGATACGTCCCAGCCGCTGTTCCAGGTCGGCCGGCCCAGTAGCAAGGCAAAGGATGGCCATGATCTCGCTTCCCGGCACGATCACGAAGTGGTCCTCCCGGGGCGGGCCGCCGCTCATGCCACCCAAGCCGACCACCACATGGCGCAACGCCCGGTCGTTCATGTCGATGGTCCGCGGCCAACTGATGCGTCTCGGGTCCAGGCCGACCGAGTTGCCATGGTGGACGTTGCTGTCGAGCATGGCGGACAGAAGATTGTGGGCCGAGGTGATGGCGTGGAAATCCCCGGTGAAGTGCAGGTTGATCTCCTCCATGGGGACCACCTGGGCGTACCCTCCGCCGGCCGCACCACCCTTGATGCCGAAAACCGGTCCCAGGGACGGCTCGCGCAATGCCACCAGGACGTCCTTCCCCATCTTGCGGAGTGCCTGGGCCACGCCGATGGTACAGGTCGACTTCCCTTCCCCCGCCGGCGTCGGGCTTATGCCGGTCACCAGGACCAGACGGCCCTTTTTCTCTCGACCTTCGATGGCTCGCGGGAGGATTTTGGCCTTGGTTTGCCCGTAGGGCAGGATGTCGTCTGGGCCCAACCCCAAGTCGGCAGCCACGTCGGTGATGGGTCTGAGCGTGGCGGCCTGGGCGATGGCGATGTCGGAGGGTACGGAAGACAAGGGGTGCTCCTGAATTGACGGGGTCTAGAGTTCGCTAAGGGTAATAAGAAAAGATTGAATATTGAATATCGGATATTGAATATCGAATATCGATTGCCCGGGCATGTTGGAGAACACATCTAGAGCCAATGGGTCGAGAGACTCAGGCGCGGCCGGGTATTGCTTTCCATCCGAATAGCCGGGCCGTGTTGGCGCCGGTGTGCTCTATGACGTCCTCGACCGGCTGCTTCCGGATCTGGGCCACGCGCTCCACCACGTGGCGCACGAAGGCGGGTTCGTTGCGCTTCCCCCGCCGGGGAACCGGCGCCAGGTAAGGGGCATCCGTTTCCACCAACAGGCGATCGTCAGGTGTAGTACGGACCGCTTCGTCGAGGGTCCAGTTCTTGAACGTGACCATCCCGCTGAACGAGATGCAGTGTCCCAAATCGAGCGCGGTGCGCCATAACCCCAAGCCGCTGCTGAATGAGTGCATGACGGCCGACACTGCCGGATGGTTCCGCAGGATGGCGGCGATGTCGTCGTCGGCCTCGCGGGCGTGAATCACGACCGGGAGTCCCAACTCATGGGCCAGGGATAGTTGCGATTCAAAGGCTTGGTGCTGGTCCGGCCGGGGCGAGTGGTCGTAGTGATAGTCTAGACCGATTTCCCCGATTGCCACCATCCCGTTGTCGGAGGCAACCTGGCGTAGCCACTCCGCCCTTTCGTCCGACCATTCGTGTGCGTCATGGGGATGAACACCGGCGGTAAATGCGATGCGCGCGTCGTCGCGGGCCATGGACCGGCCAAGTTCTGTGGAGTCCCGCGATTCACCGATGATCACGATGCGGGACACGCCGGCATCCCACGCGCGGCTAACCACCTCGGCACGGTCGTCCGCAAAGGCGCCGTCGCCGAGGTGGCAGTGCGAGTCGACCAGCACGGTGGCTAGCTGACCGGCTGGGCCCGTTTGCGTTTGTTGCTCGTTCCCGAAGCCGGTGACTTGACGCCCCGCACCTGGGCACCGGGCCAGCGACGTTCGATGGCGAGCAGCACCGGCGAGGCGATGAAGATGGAGGAGTAGGTACCGACCACCACGCCGAACAGCATGACCAGGGCAAAGGGCCGCACCACTTCGCCACCCAGCGTGGCCAGCGCCAGCAGCACGGCGAACGAAGTACCACTGGTCAGAGCGGTCCGTGGGAGGGTCTCGTTGATGGAGGTGTTGAGGATCCCCACGAAGTCCTCCCGCTTGGACCGCCGCAGGTTTTCCCGTACCCGGTCGAAGATGACGATGGTGTCGTTGAGCGAGTACCCGACTACGGAGAGGAGCGCACCGACCACGAACAGGCTCACCTCGATGCGGAACACGGCGATGAACGCCACCGTAGCCAGAATGTCGTGCACGGTAGCGGCCACGGCCGCGGCGCCAAAGCGCCACTCGAAGCGATACCACAGATAGAACAGCACAGCCACAAACGAGAGGAGGATGGCTAAGAGCGCCTTCTGCCGCAGCTCTCCACCGACCTTGGGACTGACGGCTTCCGCTTCTCGCACTGACCACCCGTCGGCGCCAAGGGCGGTATCCAGCGCGGCAGTCACCGCCTCGACCGTAGCCTGCGTGTTGTCGGCATCGGCCCCCTCCACCGCAACCCGCGCCCGGATGATGAACTCGGTATTGATGCCGGCCTGGATTATCTCGGCGCTGGTCACCCCATTCTCCGCCAGCGCCTGACGCATGACCGCCACATCACCCGGTTCGATGGTCCGGATCCTGACTTGAGTACCGCCAGTGAACTCGACGCTGTAGTTGATCCCAAACACAGGGATCAACACCAGGCCGGGGATGATGACGGCCGCACTGATCCAAGCGGCCAGGCGCCTCGAGCCGAGGAAGTCGATCTTGGTATTGGAGAACAGTCTCATGTCAGATGCTCAGGCTGGTCATGTCCGGCTTGCGGTCAAGCCAGATCATGAAGAAGGTTCGGGTAACGAAGATGGCTGTCACCATCGAGGCGATGATACCCATGATCAGGGTCACGGCGAACCCCTTGACCGGTCCGGTGCCGAACTGGAACAAGAACGTCGCCGTCAAGATGGTGCTGACGTTGGAGTCCACTATGGCACTCATGGCGTGGCCGAAACCCTCGTCGATGGCCAGGCGTACCGTCTTCCCCAGCGCCAGTTCCTCTCGAATACGTTCGAAGATGAGCACGTTGGCGTCCACGGCGATGCCGATCGACAGCACCAACCCCGCGAGCCCTGGCAGGGTCAAAGTGGCGTTGATGGCGGCGAGCCCGCCCATGGTGAAGAGGAGGTAGAACGTGAGGGCGACAACGGCCACCACGCCGGCCGTGTGATAGTAGGCGATCATGATGACTACCACCATGACCATGCCCACGATGCCGGCCGTGATGCCCGCCCGCTTGGAGTCTTCGCCCAGACTGGCGGTCACCTGAAACTCTTCCACGATCTTGAGCGGAACAGGGAGCGCGCCCGCCTTCAGCGTCAGGGCGAGGTCACGGGCTTCCGTGATCGACCGCCCGTCGAGGGTGATCTGTCCCCGCCGGTCGATGCGGCTCTGAATGACCGGCGGTTGGCCCTGCACCCGGTTGTCCAACAGGATCGCCATGTAGTCACCCACATGGGCCTGAGTCATCCGGCCGAAGCGGCGCCCGCCGGTGCGGTCCAACTCGAAGGTGACGATGGGACCGTTGGTTATCTGGTCGAGTCCGGCCTGGGCGTCGACCAGGTGCTGCCCGTCCATGATGGCGTCCTTCTGCAAGACATACAGGAATCGGTAGCTTTGCACTCCCACACTGGTCGGTTGGAAGTTCCAGCGGAACTCCAGGTCACGCGGCAACAACCGGCGTACGTCAGGAACTCGAAGGAGGCTGTCGACCCTAGGGTAGGCTGTCTCGGGAACGAGGTACTCACCGGGTACGAAGCCGGTGGCCGAAATCAGGCCCGCCAGTGTGCCCCCTACGAGGAGATCGTTGGCCACTCGGATGCTGTCCTGCCCCGTGGTATCCTGAGCCGCCGAATCCGCCGTGGCGGAGTCGGTACCACCAAGGAGGGCCTGCACCGCGGACGGTTGCTGCACGCCGCCGGCGGTACCGCCGACATCGAGTCCCAGCCGGCGGATGACTCTGTCCATGGCCGGCAGCGCGTTCTCGAGCGCTCCAGTTTCGTCGGTGATCTTGAACTCAAGGAACGCGGACTGCTGCACGATCGCCTTGGCGCGATTGGGGTCGTCGATCCCGGCCAGTTCGACGACGATCCTGTGGTCACCGACTTTCTGGATCAACGGCTCCGCCACGCCGAACTCGTCGATGCGCTTGCGGAGAATGGTCAGGGCCAGGTCGATGTCCCGGGCACGATCGGTGGACACGCGCTCGGATTCGTCGAGTTCCAGACCGAGGTGCATGCCGCCCTTGAGATCGAGTCCCTTGTTGGGCGGGATGATCTTGACGACCGTGTCCTTCATGGCACCGGTGGCGGTCCGCACCCTAATGGTCTGGTCGCGGGGAAGGAGATTGTACACACTCACCAGTACCAGCACGGCGATGAGGATTATGCGACTTCTAATCGTGGTAAGCATCTTTACCCAAAGGTTATGCGTAAAACGCTGGTCTTCGTATCAACCTGCTCCCAAAACACCCATAGCGGCTTCGCGGTCCCGGTCCAACTGATTAGTCAGCTCCTCGGCTGAGCCGAATTTCCGAACGTCCCGCAACCGCTGCACCCACTCCACGCTGAGCCACTCTCCGTAGAGATCGCCCTCGAACCCGAAGAGGTGCACCTCCAGCGACCGGCGCCCTTCCCCGAAGGTCGGCTTGCCGCCCTGGTTCATCATGGCCCCAACGCGCCCCCCGGCCCACTCCACCCAGGCAGCGTATACGCCGTCCGGTGGCAACAACTTTTCCGGCGGCACTGCGTCGAGGTTGGCGGTCGGGGTGCCGATGGTACGGCCGCGTCCCTCGCCTCTGGTAACCCGGGCACATACCTGATACGGTCGCCCCAACAATCTCGCCGCGGTAGCCAAGTCGCCCCCGGCAATGGCCCGCCGAATGTGGGTGCTCGACACGGGAAACCCGTGGTCGCCGACGGCATCTACCACGTCCACCACGAATCCGTCGGACTCACCCAACCGCCGTACGGTATCGACTCCCCCGCTGCGCCCCCGCCCGAATCCGTGATCGTAGCCGATCACCAACTCCTCCATGTGGTACCGCTCGCGCAATATCCGCCGCACGAACGTCTCGGGACTCATGGCGGCCATCTCCCGGTCGAACCGGAGGAAAATGACGTAGTCAAGTTCCGTCTGCGCCAGGATCTCGCGCCGCTCGGGCCCGGTGGTCAGAATCGGCGGCGCCGCCGCCGGGTTGACCACCTGGAGCGGGTGGGGCTCGAAGGTGACCAGCACACTCTTGCGATCACCCGCACGAGCCCGCTGGACGATTTCGTCAAGCACCGCCCGGTGTCCCAAGTGGACCCCGTCGAAGGTCCCTACCGTGACGACGGTCCCTTTCGGGAGAATCGGCAACACGCTGCTCATCGGCCCACCAGCACGACCTTCGGGCGCAGCCACCCTTGGTCGGCTTCGGCCACGGCCACCAGGTCGTTCCCATGGCACAGCACGGTGGCGCCGGCCAACCCGGCATCGCCTCGTATGGCCCTTCCGTGCTCGATGTCCTGCAACTCCTGGTCGTCCACGGCAGCACTGGGCAGGTGGCCCATGACCTCGACCAGCGGACGGAGGACGGTGCCGGACTGAATGTCGTCCAGCGCGACCGCGTCGTCCACCCGCAGCGCACCAATGGCCTCCCGTCGGAGCGCCGTCAGGTGTCCGCCCACGCCCAGACGGCGTCCAGCATCGCGCGCCAATGCCCGGATATAGGTTCCGGCGCTGACGTCGACCCGGAAGGTGACGTCCCGGCCGTCGACTTCGAGCACGTCGAGGGTGTGAACCGTTACCTCGACTGGTCGCAACGCCACCGCCTCCCCCTTGCGCGCCAACCGGTAGCTCCGCTGGCCCGCCACCTTCTTGGCCGAGTACGCCGGCGGTTCCTGAAGCTGGCGTCCGGTGAAACCCTCGAGCGCGGCGCGGATGTCCGTCTCGTCCGGCAGCGTGCCCTGCCATTCTGCCACGACCGTCCCGGTGCCATCGTCGGTGTCGGTCTCAACACCAAGTCGCATGGTGGCTCGGTAGGTCTTCGACTGCTGCTCGATGAACCGCGCCAGCCTGGTGCCTTTTCCGATCAACACCACGAGGAGTCCGGTGGCGAACGGATCGAGCGTCCCGGTGTGCCCCACCGCCCGGACACCGAGGGCTCGCCGAACGTGGCGCACCACATCGTGGGACGTTGCCCCGGCGGGCTTGTCTATCAACAGGGCGCCTGTCAGTCGAGCGACTCCCGGTGTATCTGGTCGAGCAAGGCGTCGATCTTCCTTGCGTGCTCCAACCCACGATCGAGCATGAACGCGAGCGTGGGAACCGTCCGCATGGTCAGCACCCGGGCCAGCTTCGACCGGAGGAACCCCTTGGCGCTACCCAATCCACTCAACGCGCTTTCCTGCTCCTCTTCCGTCCCGGAGGTGGCCACATACACGGTAGCGTGGCCCAGATCGCCGCTCACCTCGACTCTGGTGATGGTCACGCTACCCACCCGCGGATCTCTCAGCTCGCGGCCGATCACTTCGGCGAGCACCTGGCGGATGTTCTCAGCGACCTGTTCCGGCCGGCGGGACGACCCCCTCATTGATAAACCGTCACCGAATCGATGATGCGCACACCGTCGGCTGATTCGATGACCTGGTCTGCCGCCCGTATGGTCTGTTCCGCGACACGCCTGTCGCTGGCCACTGCAGCACACGCCACTTCCGCCCGCTGCCAGCGGTCCTGATGAGCCGTCTCGGCCACACTAACATTGAGCGTCTTGCCAAGCCGCGAAGTGAGCGGCTTGAGGATCCCGCGCTTTTCCTTTAGCGAGTGACACTCCGGCAAATGCAGCTCCCAGGTCCCCACGGCGACCAGCACGTCACACCGCCGAGGCGGCTGATGAATCCTCCAGCGTCCGCTTGATTTCCTCTACCAGGAACGACTCGATGCGATCGCCGACCTTTACGTCGTTGAAGTTCTCGATGGCGATACCGCACTCGAGCCCTTCGCGCACTTCCTTCACATCGTCCTTGAAACGCTTGAGGCTGCTCATTGCGCCGGTGTAAATGGCCACACCGTCGCGGACGAGGCGAACCTTGGCGTCGCGTTGCATCACCCCGCTGGTAACATTGCAGCCGGCGATGGTGCCGACCTTGCTGACCTTGAAGGTCTGCAGCACCTCGGCCTCGCCGAGCACCACTTCCCGCTCTTCCGGTCGCAGCAATCCTTCGAGTGCTTGCCGCACCTCTTCCACGGCTTCATAGATGACCGTGTACGTGCGGATGTCGACCTTCTCCCGCTCGGCAGCGGCCCGTGCCTTGGCGTCGGGGCGGACGTGGAATCCGAGGATGGCGGCCTTCGAGGCCTTGGCCAGAAGAACGTCGCTCTCCGTCACGGCTCCGACACCGCGGTGAACCACATCGACCTGGACCTCGTCGGTCCCCAGTTGGGCCAAGGCATCGGCCAGCGCCTCGGCCGGGCATGATGCGGAGCTGACTGACTTCGCCTTGCTTGAGCGCGCGACTGAAGTCCTCGAGCGAACCGCCGCGAGCACCACGCCGGTTCTGAGCCTCGCGCTCGAGCCGTTGGCGTTTCTGGGCGATCTCTCGGGCAGCGGCCGCGTCGGCGACACCGACGAAGGCGTCACCCGCCGCCGGCACACCATCAAAGCCAAGCACCTGTACTGGAATCGATGGGCCGGCTTCCGCGACCTTGCTGCCGCGCTCGTCGAACATGGCCCGTACCCGGCCGGAGAATTTGCCGCAGATGAAATTGTCGCCCTGCCTGAGGGTACCGCGTTCGACCAAAATGGTGGCCACCGGTCCCTTGCCGGGATCGAGCGTGGCCTCGAGCACCGTGCCGCTGGCCCGGCGTTCGGGGTTGGCCTTGATGTCCAGCAGCTCCGCCTGCAGCAGGACCTTCTCGAGCAGCACGTCAACGCCTTCGCCGGTCTTGGCCGAGATGGGAGCGGAAAGCACATCGCCACCGAACTCTTCCAGGACCACGTTGTGTTGCAGCAGATCCTGCATGGTCTTCTGCGCGTTGGCCGTCGGGAGATCCACCTTGTTGACGGCCACCACCAGCGGGACGCCGGCGTTCTTGGCGTGACTGATGGCTTCGATCGTTTGCGGCATGACCTGGTCGTCAGCCGCCACGACCAGCACGACGAGGTCGGTCACCTGGGCTCCGCGGGCCCGCATGGCGGTGAACGCCTCGTGGCCCGGCGTGTCGAGGAAAGTGATCCTCTGACCTCCCGGCAGCTCGACGTGGTAGGCGCCGATGTGCTGGGTGATGCCGCCTGCTTCCCCGGCCACGATGTTGGCCTTGCGAATGTAGTCGAGCAGCGACGTCTTGCCGTGATCGACGTGGCCCATGATGGTGACCACCGGAGGCCGCGGTACCTGATCCTCGTCAACTTCCTCCGTCTCCTCCTCGACGATGTCGGCAACGTATTCGTCTTCCTTCACCGCTTCGAAACCGAACTCCGACGCGACCAGCTCGATCTGGTCGAAATCCAGGCGCTGATTGACGGTGATCATCAGGCCGAGTTCCTTGAAGGCGAAGGTGACGATTTCGGTCGCCGATACCTTCATCAGTTCCGCCAATTCGGCGGCCGAGATGAACTCGTTCACCCGAATCCGGGTCTTCTCTTTCTCCCGCTCCTCGGCGGCGAGCCCCGCCTGGATCTCGCGAAACTTCGGATCCTGAGACCGTCCGCCTCTGGAACGCTTGCCGCCCTTCATGCCGCGCAGGGTCTTTGAGATGTTTGCCTTGACCGCTCCCTGGTCAACGCCCGACCGGCGCGACTTCTTGCCTTTCTTGCGACGTTCACGCTCCCCGGGCTTGGCGCCGGGCCCGGCGCTACTGAATACCGGCCTGGGGGCCTGGGATCCGGACGGCCTGGCGATGCGCGGCGGAATGAACGGTTTGGCCGGCTTGGCCGGGTCGGCAGGAGCCGGTGCTGATGCGGCGGGCGCTTGCTCCGCCGGAGGGGCCGCCGGTTCCTCGACCGCGGTGGGCGCCTCGGTCTCCTGCGGGGGCGCTTCTTCCGCCGGCGGGATGTCCAGGAACAGTGCCTTGGCCCGTTCCTCGAGCGTCAGCGGCGGCTCGGCCGCGGCGGGATCTTCGAGAGCTCTTTCCAACTCGAGTCTGGCCTCTTCGGCCGCAAGGCGTTTGGCCTCCTCGGCCTGGGCCTTGGCATCAGCCTCGGCAACCTGTGCTGCCGTGCGGCGGCGCTTGCGGGGGGCGGCCGGCTTGGCAACCTCCTCAACTTCGGCCGTCTTGGCCTTGCGGCGGCCCCGCTTGGGCTTGGGGTCCTCGGTGCTGCGGCGTTTATCTCGCTCCCATCGTACCCTGACTTTTGAAACCTGACCCGGCTCCAGGGCCGAGAGATGACTCCTCACGAAGATGTTCATCTCCCGCAGCATGGTAAGCAGCTGCTCCGAGGGAATGCCGAACTCGGTTGCCAGATCATGGATTCTCGTCTTGACCACTCAATCCTCCCGTAATCCTTTGCGCGGAGCCCGGCCAATGATCCCGGCCGCAAGCGCCCGCTCCTCCACTCCAACCACCATGACTGGCGGCTTGCCAACGGTTGCGCCCAGTCGGCTGGCGCTGGGGCCCTGCACTAGTGGCACCCGGCGTGCTCGTGCCAGTCGGACGACTTTGTCCTCCACCCTCCCGCTAGCGTCAGCGGCAATGACCACGCAGTGCAACTCGTCCTGCTGCAACGCTCGCCGAACCCGGTCAACCCCGATCCGCAACCGCCCAGATCGGGCCCCCAATCCGAGGAGCCCAACGATGTCGGTCATGCGGTGGGCGGCGGCCCCTCCGCCTTTTCAGGGTCCGGCGCAGCCACTGCGTCCGGCTCCGACTCTGGCTCAGCCTCCGCTTCGACAACGTCGACCGCGACGGCATCCTCGGTGTCCGCTGCACCCTCGGCTGCGGCTTCACCCTCGGCGACTTCGCCTGCCTGATCGTTCTCGGCCTCGGCCTCGGCCTCGGCCTTAACCGGCTCCGGCTCGTCTTCCTCCGGCGCCTTGGACATTTCAGTCAGAATGGCCTGGACCGCGGTGGCCGATTCATCGTCCATCCCAGGCAACTCGGTGATCTTCTCGGGATCGAGGCCCAGGAGATCATCCAGGGTAGTGAGCCCGGCTTCCTCGAGTGTGGCCACCACTCCGGCCGACAATCCGGCCAGTTCCGACAGCGGGACTTGTACTTCTTCCACGCTCCCCGACGGCCCGCCCATGAAGGGACCTTCCCCACCCCGTTCCAACCACTCCCGACTGGAATAGAGGTCAATTTTCCAACCGGTCAGGTCCGAGGCCAGGCGCACGTTCTGTCCGTTACGCCCGATGGCGAGGGAGAGCTGGTCCTCGTCCACGATCGCCTGGATGGTCCTGCTGTCGTGATCGAAGTAGACCTTGGCAACCCGTGCCGGGGCCAACGCCAGCCGGGCGAACCGCTCCGGATCGGGAGACCAGGGCACGATGTCGATCCGCTCCGAGCCGAGCTCGTTGACCACTGCCTGCACTCGCGAGCCCTTGAGACCCACGCACGCCCCAACAGGGTCGATGGAATCGTCCCGCGAGACCACGGCGACCTTGGTTCGGCTGCCGACTTCGCGGGCGATCTCCTGTATTTGAACGATCTCCTGCTGGATTTCGGGAACTTCGAGCCGGAACAGCGCCTGGACGAACATTGGATCAGCCCGGGACAGGATCAGCCTCGGCCCCTTGGGGGTTTCCTCGAGCCGCTTGAGCACCGCCCGGATGGTGTCGCCCTGATGGAACCGCTCGCGGTTGTTCTGTTCGCGGTAGGGAATGATGGCCTCGGCCTCGCGGAACTTGTTCAGCATGATGACCAGCTTGCCGCGCTCGATTTGCTGGATCTCGCCGGACAGGAGGTCACCGATCTTGTTGCCGAACTCTTCCCGGATGCGGGTGCGCTCGCCCTCGCGGACACGCTGGATGATCCGCTGCTTGGCGGCCTGGACGGCCAGACGACCGAAGGTGGCGAAGGGGAGTTCCTCTTCGAGCATGTCGCCGACCTCGAAGTCCGGATCGGAGAAGCGGGCTTCTTCGAGGGGGATCTGCCAGGCGTCGTCCTCGACCTCTTCCACCACTTGGCGCAGGCGGACCACCTGGATGGTGCCGTCGTCTTCGTCCACTTCCATTTCGAATTTTACCGTGGGGCCATAGGCGCGCACCAACGCGGCCTGAATCCCGTCCTTCAGGAGATCGAGCAGCTCCTCACGGTTCAATTGTTTGGCGTCAGCCAGTTCGCGAAACGCTTCCAGAACTTCCGGAGAACTAGACATCTGATACGTACTCCTACGGTTTTCCTATCGTATCCCAATCTACGACCAGGGTGGCCTGGCGGATATCGCTCAGTGCCACCGTCACTTCCTGATCGTCATAACGCAACACCACATGTTCATCATCGGGAACGGCCACGATTTCCGCCGTCCGTTTGCCGCCCAGTTTGGGTGACCGTACCCGCACCTGCCGCCCCACGAAGCGGCGCCAGTGCTCGGGCCACCTGACCGGCCGCTCCAAGCCGGGCGATGACACCTCCAGTAGATACTGGGGACCAACCGCCGGGTTGGCTTCGAGGACCTGTTCGAGTGATCGGCTCAACGCCGCGCACTGGGCCACACTGATGCCGTGGCCTGGCTTGCTATCGAGGATATCCGCCCTGACCTTGAACACCGGCCGCCGTGAGGTTCCACCCCGCTCGCACTCCACGAGCTCGAACCCCGCCTCAGTGATGTGGCTCCGGATCAGCTCCAAAAGGCCGTCGTCGGACACGCTGGCTGGACCTTTGGTAAAAAAAAATGTGAGGGAAAACCCCCACATCGACGAACTGCCGACTTGCCCATCCCCGCCCCACAACACCAGATAATAATGCCCTTGCCTAGGGGCCGTCAAGGAACCCCAGGTAGGCAACCATCCGGCCGGGGGCCCCGCCGGATGCCCGGTAGCTGAAGAACCGCTCGTGGTCGTGGACCGTACAGTATCGGGAAACCGATACCTCCCCGATTCCCAGATTGCGCGCCTCCTCCGTGAGCCGTTCCCGCACGTCGACGGCCCATGGTTTGGGGAAGTCTCCCCGGAGGCCGAACGCCTCCAGTACCTCAGAACCTACTTGAAAGCACGAGCCGCAAATGCCTACGCCACAGTGCATTACGACATCCGTTGGTTGGGACTCGGTTCGAGCCGCCAACAAGTCCATACCGCGGGAGAGAATCCCGCTCGCCGCCCCACGCCAGCCGGCGTGCAGCAGGGCGCAGGCCCTCCGCTGGGGATCGACCAGGTACACCGGAATGCAGTCGGCCACGGTGACGGTCAACAGAATGCCCTTGGCGCCGGTAGCGTGGCCGTCCACGCCATCCAGCCGGAGCCACCCCTCTACCTGGTCGTGCCATCGTACTTCGGTGCCGTGTACCTGATGCCCCTGCACCACCCCGGCGAACTGCGGCACAGCGTTTCGCAGGGTGCGCCACCGCCCCATTATCTCGGCCGCAGGCCGGTCCGACATGAGACTCATATCGAATTCGGCGCCATCGGGCCCCTGACGCCCGGTGATGCCGGCCACGACGGAGAAGCGCTTTTCCCAGTCCGGGATTTGGTAGCCAGGTAACTCGCCGTCAGCGGGTGTGCGTTCCTCGAGCGTGGTGACGCTAGTCATCTATCCGTTCGATCGTGGCGCCGAGGGCCCGGAGTCGCTCATCTATGCGCTCGTAACCTCGTTCGATTTGTCCGACGTTATGGATGGTACTCTGCCCCTCTGCCCCCAAAGCCGCCAGCAGCATGGCCATCCCGGCCCGGATGTCGGGCGATTCGACCGTGCCGCCCCGAAGAGGTGAGGGTCCGGCGATCACCGCCCGATGTGGATCGCACAGGACGATTCGGGCGCCCATGCCTATGAGTTTGTCGACAAAGAACAAGCGCGATTCGAACATCTTCTCGAAGACGAGCAACAGTCCTTCGCATTGAGTGGCGGTGACTATGATGATCGACATCAGGTCCGCGGGAAAGGCCGGCCACGGCCCGTCTTCCAATTTGGGCACGTGCCCGCCGAGGTCCATCTTGATCCTGCGCTCCTGGCTGGCGTCTACCATCAGCCGGTTGCCGTCGACGCGTGGCACGATGCCCAGCCGCTCGAATCCCATCAGGGTGGACCGCAGATCTTCTACCCGCACGGGATCGATGGTGATTTCACTGTTGGTCACCGCCGCCAAGCCGATGAAGCTGCCCACCTCGATGTGGTCCGGGCCAATGGAGTAGCTGCACCCTGTGAGCGCCCTGCCACCTTCGATGATGTAGGCGTTGGAGCCGATTCCCTCTATGTGGGCTCCCATGGCCACCAGCATGCGCGCGAGATCCTGCACGTGCGGCTCGGCGGCGGCGTTGCGAATGACCGTCCGCCCCGTCGCCGCCACGGCAGCCATGATGGCGTTCTCGGTTCCGGTGACGCTGGGCTCGTCGAGGAAAATGTCGGCCCCGGTTAGATCCGGCGCCTCCAGTTCGTAACGATCGCCAACCGTGACCTGCGCCCCCAGTTGTTCCAGGGCGAGAAAATGGGTGTCGATCCGGCGCCGCCCTATGACATCCCCGCCGGGAGGCGGGAGGACCACTTTGCCGAAGCGTGCCAGCAGGGGACCTGCCAGGAGGATCGAAGCCCTGATGTTGGCGCACAACTGGGTGTCCAGCGCCTTGGACTGACAGTTTCCGGTATCGACCCGTACCGTGTTGGCGTCGGTCCATTCGACACTGGCTCCCAGGTCGGCCAGTAAGGCCAGCATGGTTTCCACATCCCGTATTCGGGGGATGTTATCCAGTGTGACCGGGCCCTCGGCCAGGATGGTTGCCGCCAGGATGGGCAGGGCGGCGTTCTTGTTGCCTGCGGGGCGAATGGTTCCGCTGAGGGGGGCTCCCCCGGTAACGACGAATCGTGGTGGCATGGACCCAAGCTCGCCAGGGTGAACGGGGCCGTCAAGCACCCGGGAGGGATTCCGTAAACCGGCCGCTGGGGTAAATTTCCAAGGTGGTCTTTTCGAACCTGAAACAAGTTGGGGGCGTCCAGTGTTGTTCGTGTTGCAGGCATCAGCGGGGGTGGCTGGTTGGGTAGGGCCCACTGTGGCCATTGCGCTTGCCATCATCGCCGGAGCATTCATTGCAATAGCAGTCATATCAGCCATCACAGCGAAGGCGCTACGCAATTCCAGCTTGTCCGTTGCCGAGACGGTGGACCGGCTCGAGCAGGACGCGGCACCTGCCCTGCGGGCCATTCGAGAGGTGGCGCAGGATGGACGTGAGGTGAGCGCTCTAGTCCGCCGAGAGGCCAAATCGGTGGTGCGCACCTCCAAGCGGCTGCGCAAACAGGTGCGCCGGGGCGCCGACCGCCTGGAAGAGCGCCTGGAGGATGTCGACGCGTTGTATGAGGTCGTGTACGAGGAAGTCGAAGACACGGCCCTGGGTGTTGCGGCCACTCTGCGAACCGCCAAGCGGACGCGCAAACTGTTGAGTCCCCTGACGCGTCTGTGGCGCGGACGACGCCGATGATGTTGGGTCGCGTCGCCACGGTGTTGCTGGTGCTGGTAGTTGCCGGAGTGGTCCTGCCGGATGCACTGCACGCGTGGACGCCGGCGACCCACGTCTACCTGGGCCAGAGCGTCCTGGAGAACCTGGCACTACTCCCCACCCCAGTGGCCGATCTGTTGCGGGCGTTTCCCTTCGACTTCCTCTACGGCAACATCGCGGCGGACAGTTCGATCGCCAAGAACTACGCTCCCGTGAGCAGGCACTGCCACCACTGGCACGTGGGCCAGGAAATCCACGACCACGCCGACAGCGACGCGCTCCGGGCCTTCGGCTTGGGCTACCTGTCACACCTGTCGGCCGACGCGGTGGCACACAACTACTTCGTTCCCCGACAGCTCGCCCTGACCAGCAGCACGCCATCGGTGGGACACGCCTACTGGGAGAGCCGGTTCGAGGCACACCTGGGAGACGGCTACGCCAAGCAGGCCAAGGCCGTCATCAAGATGGACCACTCCCAGGCAGACGGGTTGCTCGATCAGATCATCTCCCCCACCATCTTCAGCGTCCGAACCAACCGCCGGTTGTTTCGCGGCATGGTCCACCTGACGGAAACGCAGGGTTGGCAAACCGCATTCCGGGTAGCCCGCGAACAAAGCAGGTGGGACCTCCAGGACGAACACGTGGAGGGCCACATGGCGTGGTCGTTCGACCTCATCGTGGACATGCTGACGAACGAGAACCGGATGGCCCGGGAACTGGATCCAGCGGGCCGTGAGTCGCTGAGGCAAGCCAAGGAGTTGCGCCGCCAGTACCAGCGAATCGGCGGCCAGACCAACGGTCGATCGCTGACACAGGCAGTCACCGACGAATTCGGGCTCCCCGCTGATTCGCTGGGTCACTGGCAGGCGTCGTCCAAGGTGCGACCGTGGCAGGAGCCGGTCTCCGGCCACGGAGTCACACCGTGAGCGAATGGTCGGAGGATCAGGCCCAAGACGAACCATCGCCGCCTCCATTCGTGATGGTAACCACCAGTTCGGCCGTCGACATCACCGTGCGCGAAGTGCTCGACGAACGCACACCGGACGACGCCGTGTGCCTGGGGACGTTCTACGAGGGACGCCTGATTGCCCGGTGCATCGTTCCGCCCGAGGCGCTGGCAGCGGTCGAGGACCACTCGTTGTTCGCCGGCCCGGTACACCTCGGCCTGCTCGGCTTCGAGGAAACGCCCGGGCTGCAATGCCGCTTGCTGGCGTTCGTCGACAGCACTCTGCTCCCGCCCGACATGGACGATGATGACGAAGAAGAACCGTGGCGCGCGTCCGTGCCCCGCCCGGACTTCGAATCCATGGGAGATGGCGACCAGCCAATGGCAATGGGAGAGCCGGAAGGCACTGTGCCTATTCTGCTAGGGCACATTGTGCGTATGAGTAAGGATCGAAAACATCCGGATGACCTGGCAGACGAGGCCATGGATGTGCTCGCGACCATCCTAACCGGGTCGGTTTCCGAGGTGGTTGATCGGGTTCTCGAGGATCTACTCGGAGACGGGGCAGAGGGAAAAGAGGGAAAAGAGGGCTAAAAGGGCTAAGAGGGAAAAGGGGTCCCAGCGGAGCCTTCTTTTTACCTCTTAGCCGTCTTAGCCCTGCAGTTTCTCCTTCAGCACCGGCTGCACCTTCTTGGGATCCGCCTGCCCTTTGCTGCGCTTCATCACCTGGCCTACGAAGAAGCCCATCAGCTTGGCCTCGCCGTTGCGGAGACGTTTCGTTTCTTCGGGGAAATCCGCCAGGACGTCATCGACCCAGGTGCCGAGGGCGTCGCTATCGCCCACTTGGAGCAGGCCGAGACTTTGGGCGACCGCCTGTGGGTCACCGGTGCCGTCGGTATCGGCCAATTCCTGAAATACGCGTTTGGCCGCCTGGAGGCTCACGACCTCGGTCTGTACCATGCCGATGAGCTGGGCCAGGCGACCAGCCGTCACCACCAGGCGGCTGTCCTGGTTGTAGCGGCCGATGACTTCGCCCATGATCCAGTTGGCGGCGCTCTTGGGGTCTGCGCCCTCGGCGACAACTTCCTCGTAGTATCCGGCCAAGGTCAGGTCGCTGGTGAGCAGCTTGGCGTCGTAGTCCGACAGGTCGAAGGCCTCCACCAGGCGCTTCCGTTTGGCCTCGGGAAGCTCCGGCAGTTCGGCGCCTCGTTGGTCGATCCATGAACGACTGAGCACCAGGGGCGGAAGGTCGGGTTCGGTGAAGTAGCGGTAGTCGTGCGATTCTTCCTTGGAGCGCATGGGGCGCACCGTTCCAGAGCCGGCGTCGAACAACAAGGTGGAGTGTTCCACCTCGCCCCCCGATTCCACCACGCCAATCTGCCGCTCACCTTCAGCGGTCAGCGCTCGCTCCACGTTGGCGAAGCTGTTCATGTTCTTGACTTCGGTCTTGGTGTTCAGCACCGTCTCGCCGGGACGGCGGATCGACAGATTGGCGTCGACTCGGAGGCTGCCCTTCTCCATGCTGCAATCACTGGCTCCGGTATACAGCAGGATCTGCTTCAGCGCGGTGAGATACACTCGCGCCTCGGCCGGGGTACGTAAGTCGGGGCCGCTGACAATCTCCGCCAATGGAACGCCGGCGCGATTCAGATCGATGGCGGTCTTGCCGGGGATTCGGTCATGGAGAGATTTACCGGAATCTTCTTCCAGGTGGAGACGGGTGATCGACACCGCCATCCGATCCCGATCGGGCGAATCGAACCACACGTCACCCCCGGTAGCCAACGGCTCGTCGAATTGCGAGATCTGATAACCCTTGGGGAGGTCGGGATAGAAATAATTCTTGCGGGCAAACACGCTCCGCTGATGAACGGTGCAGCCGATTGCCAGGGCCGCACCCGTGGCCAGACGCACTGCCTCCAGGTTGGGCACCGGGAGCGCACCGGGGAGCCCCAGACACACGGGACACACGTTGGTGTTGGGCGGGTCGCCGAAGTTGGTGGAGCAACCACAGAACATCTTGCTTAGCGTCGCCAGTTGAATGTGGACTTCGAGGCCAATCACGGTCTCCCATGTCATGCCATTGCCTCTTCGGTAGCCGGCACGACTCGTTCGAGCACCGCCGCGGTTTCCAGCAAGCCGGTCTCACCAAGATGGGGACCTATCAGATGGCCCCCGACCGGGAGACCACCGCTCCGGCCGATAGGCATGCTCAAGGCCGGGAGCCCAGCCAGGCTGACGGCGGCCACGAAGATGTCGGCCAGATACATTTGCACCGGGTCATCGGTT
>JBDHMR010000015.1:0-10397 GCA_039656035.1 Gemmatimonadota bacterium | reverse complement strand
TTGGCGAAGTCGATGCGTTCGACGCCCTCGATATCGGTGACCCGGGCGCCTGAAGCGTGGGCGACATACAGCGGGTGGGGTTTGCGCAGGACGGTGTTGCGGCTCACGCCACCGGGCAGGATTTCGAGTGCCCGTTCATACAGTCGGGCGCTGGCTGACGGGGTGTTCGATTCGCTCATTGTTCAGCTCCCGACGCCGGTTCCCGCGTCCGCCGGAATCAGCTTGGCTCCCGTCCGTTCCTGCACGTACTCGAAGCTCACGCCCGGACTCAATTCGACGACCTGAAAGCCCTCATCGACCACGTCGATGACTGCGAGATCGGTGTAGATACGATCGACCACTCCCAGCCCAGTTAGCGGAAAGGTGCAGGATTCCACCAGCTTGGCGTCGCCATTGCGGGTTGTGTGTTGGGTGATCACGTAGACCGTCTTCACGCCGGCGACCAGGTCCATGGCGCCTCCCACGGCCGGGATGGCGTCCGGGGCGCCGGTGGACCAGTTGGCCAGGTCGCCCGATTGAGAAACCTGGAGGGCGCCGAGGACGCACAGGTCGAGGTGCCCGCCGCGGATCATGGCGAAGCTGTCGGCGTGGTGGAAATACGCCGCCCCGGGGTTGGCCGTCACCTGGCGCTTGCCGGCGTTGATCAGCTCGGGGTCGCCAGCGCCCGGTTCTGGCGATGGGCCCATACCGAGTAATCCGTTCTCGGTGTGGTAGATGAATTCACGCCCTTCCGGCACGTGCGCCGCTACCAGCTCGGGGATGCCGATGCCGAGGTTGACGTACGAGCCGTCGGGAATGTCGCGGGCGCATCGCTGCGCCATCTCGTCTCGGGTGAGACCTACACCGGCGCTTTGCTTGCTCATGGGTACGACTCCCCCGCGGCGATGAGGGCCGATTCGTGTGCCGGATTGGCTACCGCGACCACACGTTGCACGAAGATCCCTGGCGTAATGATGGTCTCGGGATTCAGTTCGCCGGGAGCGACGACCGACGCCGCCTGCACGATGGTCGTCGACCCTGCCATGGCCATGAGGGGACTGAAGTTCCGGGCGGTCTTGTTGTACACCACGTTGCCATGACGATCCGCCGACAGTCCCTTGATGATCGCGAAGTCGGCCGTCAAGCCATATACCATAAGGTAGTCCTGGCCATCGAACGTCCTACGCTCCAGGCCCTCTTCCAGGGGTGTACCCACGGCGGCCGGCGTGTAGAAGGCCGGAATACCGGCGCCTCCGGCACGAATGCGCTCGGCCAGCGTGCCTTGTGGCACCAGCTCGAGCGCCGTGTGTCCACTGCGATACTGGTCGGGGAATACCGTGGAGTTGGTGCTGCGCGGGTAGGAACAAATCATCTTCGATACGCGCCCGGCCTTGATCAGCGCCGCCAGGCCGACCTCGCCGCTGCCGGTGTTGTTGTTGATGACCGTCAGGTCGGTGGCGCCCTGGTCGATGAGCGCATGGATGAGTTCGATGGGACTGCCCGCCTCACCGAACCCACCGATCATCACGGTGGCGCCGTCGAAAATGTCCGCCACGGCTTCAGCGACGCTGGCGACTTCTTTGTTGATCATTGAACGGGCACCTGGGGTCGCGTGGCTATGCTAGGAGACGTCGGACTCGCCGCCGGCGCCGGCTCCAACCTCTGCGGCGGCGCTCGCGGCCTTGACCCGATCGTAGTCGAACAGTCCGGCCTCGTCGTAGATGACCCGGTCGGCGTAGCCGTCGAACCAGATGGCTTCGGGGTTGCGGCCTACGATGCACACCTTGCCGCGGTCGGGCGCGCTGGCGGCGTTGCGGAGGATCTTGAAGATCACCACACCGTTTTCGGTCCCCGGCACGCCTGGAATGGGCTCGTTGGTGACCGCGACGACCTCGGTCTTTCCTTTATAGTGAGTGATCGACAGCCGTGCCCGCGTCTCCACTCCGGACAGCCCCTTCTGGGACTCGTTCAATATGTGCCAAGCGGTCTCGATGGGGACGTTGAAAGCTTCGTGAGCAACGATGTCTCGGCCGCAGAAGAAGTAGTGATTTTCGGCGCCGACCCGTTTCAGGGACCGCTGCATGATGCGTAGCGCGTCGGGGTCGTCGTTGATGCCCTTGATTATGGGAGACTGGTTCTCGACGCTCACCCACCCCAGCCCGGTCAGCCCCTCAACGGCGCGCTTGGCCGAGTCGTTCCACTTGAGCGACCCGTTGGGGTTCTCGACGTAGTTACCGTCGGCGTCCTTGACGAGGAACTCATCGGGGTGATTGAAGTGCACCATGATACGCAGACCCACGTCGGGGTACGTGGCGTGGAATCCCTCGAGCATGGCAATGAAGGTGTCGTCGAATCGATCCGGGAAGAACGCCATCTCCTTGGTTCCAATGCGGATCGCCTCGATGCCGGCATCGGCGAGAGCGGAAAGCCATTCGGCGATCTTCTTGTTCGGCAGCACCATCGGGTCACCGCCGGACAACAGGATCTCCCGCAGACGCTCGCGGCCCGTTTCCGGGTGAAGACCACCGTTCTCTTCGACGATCTTGTTGTGCTCCCGGATGTAAGCCGTGACATCCTCGATCTTGGCGAGTCCCTTCTTGGCGACGGTGCCGTCCTGGCGTTCGACTTCCTTGCGGCTGATCAACTCTTCCCGATAGCAGAAGCGACAGTGGGCCGAACACGTCGAGGTGACGTACAGCAGGCCAAGTTCGTATTTGTGCAGCAATCCCTCCACCGGGCTGTAGTCCATCTGAAACCCGGGATCCTCCGAACCCGCCAGGCTCTGCGTTTCGTCGGGGCTTGCTTTGACCAGGCGTCGCAGCCGTGGGCTCAGCTGCGCCATGTCGAAGTAGTGCCGGGTCATCTTGACCGGCATGCGCGCCTCGACGTCCCGCTCGGTGCCCTTCAAGGCGCCCAGGGCCGCTAGTTCTTCCGGCGAATAGAACCCGCGCATGTCCTCGGGGACCCGCTCATCCAGGAACGGCTTGAGGCCGTTGACGTTTTGGCGGTCGTACTTGGGGCTCTCTACGGTATCGAGGAAGGCCTGGGCCCTGGCTGACGGGACGTATTTGTCGGCGTTGCTCATGGCGACGATCTACTCTCCAAGTGGGGCTCGTTGGCGCACTTCGATCGTGGTTCTACCAGCAATATCTATGGATGCGGTGCAAAACTGCAGCCTCTCGTAGGATACCGCCTGCCGGGGGGCGCCTCGACTTGCTCTAGGTGGTTTCAGGCTGAAACCAAGCCTGGCCCGCCCCCGTATGACCACTGCGGCCCCCTAAACCAGGAGAACCACTCATGTCACCTCGTATCGCCTGCGGCTTGACCGCAGTTACCCTGCTCTTTGCGGCCCCGCTGGCCGCCCAATCGGAGTCCCCTGACTCTCTCGCGCTCGGCCGCAAGTTCACCGGCTGGTTTTTCGACGGCCACTCCGACAGCCTGTGGAATGTGATGGGCGAAGCCACTCGGGGGAGGGTCGGGGGCATCGAAAACATCGAGAACATGATGGACCAGGTCCTCGATCAGATCGGCGAAGAAGTGGAGGTGGTGTCCGAGAGTGCCAAAGCCCGCGATGACAGCGTGGTGGTATACCGTCGGCTGTCGGAATTCGATTTGGCGCCCGAGCGGATCGTGTGGATCTGGCGGATCAATGAGGCAGGTGAGATTGTCGGCGTGGGTATCCGACCCGAGAGTCAGGCACCACCGGAAAATTGAATCTGACATGAGTGCTACCGAGTCGATGGTCGCGCGGGAACTAGCGCCACGACTCGGTTGGTACACCCTCAGGCACCGGCTGCGCCCGCAGATAGGTAACGATCTTCCAGATGGCGTTATCCGGCAGGATTCCCCCGAAGGCCGGCATCCCTTGCGGCCGGCCCGATTGGATCGATCGAAACACGGAGCCATCGGCCCCGCCGAAGCGCCAGCGACCGTCGACCAGGCTGGGCCCGACAAATCCTAGGGCGCCACCGCCGTGACAGTTGGCGCAGTTCATGGCATCGAACAGCTGCTCGCCTTCGGCTACCGACTGAGCGTCGTCCTTGAATGGATTCTCCAGGCTCTCTTCCGCCGGAGCGACGCCACCCGCGAACACACGGTCGCTGACCTGTGCCGAGGCCGCCGCAGCACTATCGGCGTCTGATGGGCCGCAGGACGCGGCCGCTATCGATACCAGGATGGGCATGGCCCTCGTTGCTAGTTCAGCCCGAAGATCCACACTATCCCCCCTTGGCTGGTGTGCCGCGCCAGATCCGGCATGAAGTCCGCCGGCGGCCTCACATCCGCCGGATCGTCCGAGCGAACGTCACCCGATACCAGGAACCAGTCGCCGCCGATTCCGGCGTACACCGCCACGTACTGTTTGCCGTCGGGACCGGTGTAAGTGATGGGGGCGCCAACGACGCCGGATCCGATTTTGAATTTGTAGAGTACCTCGCCATTGGTAGCGTCCGCTGCCTTGAACCACCCATCGAGGGTGCCATAGTAGACGACGTCACCGGCGGTGACCACGCTGCCACTCCAAACCGGGTATTTCTCTCTGATCTCCCAAACCTTCCGTCCCCGGGCCGCATCCCAGGCGATGAAGGCGCCCAGGTGATCCCCCTCCCCCGGGTGATAGGGAATCGACGCACCGATGTATGGGGTCCCGACGATGTACGCCGCCTGGGACGCTTCCCAGCTCATGCAGAAGTTGTTGGTTGAGACGTAGAACCATCCGGTACGCGGTGAGAACGACGCTGGCGATGCCGGGCTGGTTCCGCCCTCCAGGCTGGGGCAGATGTTCTCGACGTTCCCCTTGGACGCGCCGGTCAGCTTGGTGGAATCCACCCGTGGGATGCCGGTCGCCATGTCCACCCCTGTGGTCCAGTTTACCGGCACGAAGGGCTCGGCGACCAGCAATTCCCCTGTGGCTCTGTCGATGGTGTAAGCCAGGCCGTTCTTGTCGAAGTGGACCAACACCTTGCGTCGTTGTCCGCCGATGGTGAGATCGACCAGAATCATCTCAGCGTTCGAATCGTAATCCCAGCTCTCATGCGGAGTGAACTGATAGGCCCATATCAACGCGCCGTCCGACGGTCTCCGGGCCATGACGCTGGTGGCCCACTTGTTGTCGCCCAGCCGCTGGTCGGGATTGTATGGCGCAGCGTTGCCGGTGCCGTAGTACAACAGGTCCAGCTCCGGATCGTACGAGATCCAACCCCACACCGGTACGCCGGCCAGCTTCCAGGTGTCGTCGGCCCAGGTGGTGATCCCCAGGTCAGTGCCCTCGTCGTAGAACGGCCTGAAAGTTTCCGGCGCGACGAGCATCTGGCTGTCGGGCCCGGCGTTGTATCCCGTCCACAGGATGCGGCCGTCTTCGAGGTCGAGCGCCTTCACCCAGCCCTGGATGCCGAATTCACCTCCCGACGGTCCTACGATCACCTTGTCTCCAATGACCAGGGGCGCCATGGTGACGGTCTCCCCCAGGCTCAGGTCGGCGATCTTGGTCTTCCACAGCTCCTGGCCGGTTACCGCGTCGACCGCGACGGTGTGTCCGTCGAGCAGGTTGTACACGATCTTGCCGTCGGCGTAGGCCGCGCCCCGGTTAACCGCGTCACAGCACGCCATTCCCACCGCGGCGGGGCTCACGTCCGGGCGGTATTTCCAATGCAGCGGGTACCCTTCCTGAGTGAGATCGAAGGCGTAGAGGACGTTGGGCCACGGGGTAACGACGTACATGGTGTTGTTCACCACGAGCGGCTGACCCTCGTGCCCGCCCAGGACGCCGGTCGAGAATGTCCAGACCGGGCGCAGCTGGGCCGCGTTCGCTGTAGTGATTTTGTCTAAGCCGCTGTAGCGGGTCGCCGCATAATCCTTGGCCGGCATGGTCCATTGGCCGTCGTCTGGCGCCGAACCGGTTCCCCTGGACGACGTCCCTTCCTGACCTCCAACGACGGCAACCCAGGCAACGGAAAACAAAGCCACTGTGCCGGCAATTGCCGGGCGCCGTATAGGTGAGTTTGGAGTCATACCACTCCTTCGTCGGTGTCATAGGATGGGCACGAGTGTTAGCTCCATCCGCGCCACCCGCCGTCGACATGGAACCATTGCTAACATGGGATGAATCCGTGGCACATGCTACCTCAAGGCCCGGCGTACGCGTTCAAGGTCCCTTCTCGGAGGCCGACTCCATGATAAGTGAACGAGAAAGGCGCCGGGTGCATCCCGGCGCCTCTCGTCGACTCATGGGGCTGGCGAGTGGCACCAGTTGACGGTTTCTTCAGTCTCCGCCGTTGAAGGTCATCCGCCAGATTTCCCGACGCGTCTCTCCGGTGTCCATGGATATGTGCCTACCGTCCGGGCTCACGCTGAGATTGAAAAACCTGTTCTCGACCTCCATCAGCCTACGCAGGGAGCCGTCTTCCGCCACGCACTGCAAGAGGTACAGATCTCCCTCCAGACGCCCCGGAAAAAGCACATAGCGGCTGTCCGGGCTCCATGCCATGGTGGCCCGGGTGAAGGAGGGGCTGAATACCTCGGTCCGGTGAGTCTTGCCACTCGACAGCGAGACGATCTCGAAGTACGTGTCGACGTCGTCCCCGGTGCCTCGTGTCATCAAATGGGCGATGTAGTTCCCATCGGGTGAGACCAGACGTTTATGGCCGCGCTCCCCGTTTGGGCCCGGAGACGCTTCTGGCCCGAAGCGTACGTCCTCTTCGACCATTGTGCGCTCCATCCCCGTGACGAGATCGTGCTCGATGATTGGCCCCACCCCCGACCGGCCGGCCATGAATATCTTCGACCCGTCCTCGGACACGCTGCCCCATCGCAACTTCCACCAGCCTTCAACCACGAAACTCGCCTCTCCCGTCTCGGGCGAGACAAGATAGAGACCCCGGCGACCGTCCGGACTCGTTGCAGGCATGAGCACTCCATGCGGGGTCCACCTGACCTTTACGAGTATAGGGTCGATGGCAAGCGGAAGGTCCTGGAGAATCTCACCGGTCAAAGAGCGGACGATGAGCCGCGTCTCTCCAGCACCCGCCTCCAGATAGGCGAGACGGCGTCCGTCGGGGGACCAAGCTCCTGAAGAGGTCGTCGGACCGGACAAATCGCCTACGGGCTCCAGCCCCTCGAGCATGCGCCCCGTCTCCAGGTCGAAGCTGGCCGTCTGGACTCCCCGACGGCTCACAGTCACCCCGTAGAAATAGGCGTCATTGGAGAATCCGAAGCCGGTCATTTGCCAGACGTCGTCCTTGACGAGTTCGGGCGGCCCGGCGGGTCGACCGTCCTGCACCGGCAGCTTCCAGATGGCCCGGGAGTCATCCGCACTTCTATGGAACAGGACGCCGCTGCCGTCGGGGAACCAACCTAGTAGCCTCTCATGGTCCGGCGTCTGGATCAGAGTTGTCTCCTGGGTGCCGTCGCTGGACACGATGAAGATGTCACGCTCTTGTGAGTCCGGCTCCGGGCGTAGATCGAAGGCCACGAAACGGCCATCCGGTGAGAGAAACGAGCCTGAAGGTCCTCGGCTGTCCAGCGTCTTGATCACATGGATTTCGTTCGTCGCCACATCGACGGTGACGATCTGGGCGTCGGTGTCATTCTGGTACAGGGTGATCAAGACGTACCGCCCATCTTTCGACCAGTCCTCCGGTTCTGGGTACACGCCCTTATTTTCGCCGCCCAGATGAACCTTCATGTCGCTGCCGTCTACCCCGATGGTTCGGAGCTCCCAATACCCGGTCAGATAATTGTCCCAGACATACGCGATGCGGCCTCCGTCCGACGAGAAGACCGAACCATCGGGGTAGCCGTCAACGTCCTTCTGGTTTGTGACCCGCCGCGTCTCTCCAGTTGCCAGGTCGCGGACCGCCAGATCACTCGTCTCCCAGTCGATGTCGGTGAAGTAGCGACCGTCGGGAGAAGGGGCCTGATCCTCGAAATCGAGCTCCACCCCTCCGGAAAGCATCCGGCGGACCTCGACTGGGGCCTCCTGAGCCACTCGATTTTTCGAGAAGGTGGAGAGCGCAATGTCGGCGTATGTTTCGTCGCCGTCCTGCGCCTCGCATGCCGTCAGTCCCACCGGGAGCATCAGTGCGAGGAGGTAGCCGATTCTGAATCGAGACGTTGTTAGGCAGTCCATGGGAGACTCCAGGTTCGGGACATATCGTTCACTGTGTTGTGATCGATCATGTCACGGAGCATGCCAGTGTGCCCGCTAGAGTCGTAAGTAATTGGTGCTGCAGGATATCGCGCGTATGGAGCCGGCGCACTCGGGGCGAGTTCATGTAGTGCTTCGATACGAAGGCCCAGCGGCCGCTACATCCTCAGCGGGCAGCAGCACGCGCACGACGGTGCCGGCCCCGACCTCGCTTTCGATCTGGATGCGTCCTCCGTGGGCGATGACCAGGCGACGCGCGATGGTGAGCCCCAGTCCAGAGCCGTCCCGCCGGGTGGTGTAGAGCGGATCGTAGACGTGTCGAAGATCCTCTGGGGCGATGCCCACACCACTATCCGAAACGGCAATCACCACATCCGCGTCCGTCGCGGACAGCGATGCCTGAATGCGCCCGGCCCCATCCGAAGCTTCCACGGCGTTGAGCAGCAGGTTCAGGAATATCTGTTCGAGGGCGGCCGCGTCACCCCTTACCCACGCGGGCTTGTCGAACCCCTGAGTGACGACCTTCAAACCGCGCTGTCCAGCCATTGTCCGAGCGGAGGTGACGGCGGCTCCAAGGGGCTCCTGGACTTCGACCAGGTCCCGGGCGCGCCCGCTGTTCGCTGTCCGCAGCGCCCCGCTCAGCGTCACGTCCAGACGTTCGATTTCCGTGAGGACCCGCTCCTGGATTTCGCGCAGACGCGAGCCCCCTGGCAGGCCCTCTTCGACTATTTGAAGGTCGATGCGGACCGCGGACAGTGGATTCCGGATTTCATGGGCCAACTGGGCGGCGAACTCACCGACTGCGGCCAATGCTCGGCTGTTCGACAGCTCCTGGAGCGACATCTTCAGGTTGTCGGTCATCTGATTGAAAGCACGTCCCACCCGGCTCATCTCGTCGTCGCCGCGAACGTCGACGGATCGCTCCAGGTCACCGCCAGCGACCGCGTCGGCCGCCTCCGCCAACCGCTCGAGAGATGTCGCCATGCGGTTGGTGAGGGTGAGCGTCAGTAGCAGACCTAATACCCCCACGACTGCAAGGACCATTGCCCCACGCCGGGCGGCACCCACGTAGGGTGCCGTAAAGGGCGAGAGGGGGGCTGCCGCAACGAGTACCAGGGCGGGATCGACGAGCTCGCGCCGGGCCAAGATCCAGCGGTCGCCGGCCCAGCTGATTTCTCTTGCTGTCTCGCTCTCCAATACAAACGGAAGAGGTGCAAGTGGGGAACCAGTATCAGATTCATAGACGCCCAGCATCGTGCCTACCCCACCCGGTGCCGGCGTGTTATCGGGCACTAGCGTGACTACGGCAAGTTGAGACTGGAGAGTTCCCAACTTCGGCCCCATGGATGACGCGTGGACAGCCACACTCACTACGATGGTAGGGCCGAGGACGCGTGCCGATGGACTACCGGTGTCGTATTCCCATATGAGCCGACCGACGGAATCGTGCACCATTACCCGGCCAAGGGGCACAGTACTCGCCCTCAAGATCGAGATCACAGCGATCGGCGGTTCCCGCCCCACGGCTGCGTCCCCCTCGGAGGCCGCGATGGCCAAGGCCCTCCAAAATGATTCTTCGTCTGTGACGTCGAGCATTCCTGAGCGGTGTGTTATCCATCGGCTCCCTGCCAACACCGCCGCATCTCTCACCGCGGCTTCGACTCGTTCGGTAATCACTTCCTCGCCCGCACGGGCGGCGGCGGCGGTGAGCCACAACCCCACCAGACCCAGCGGTAGCACGGTTACGCTGAGGACCACGAAGAGGATTCGCGTCCGGAACGAGGCCGACCATCTGCGCAGGCTCACAGGCGTCCCTCCCGGCCCGGGGCAAATTCTTCCAGGGCGTACTTCTTGATCAATCGGTCGAGACGCGTGCGGGACACACCGAGAATTTGTGCGGCCCGCGTCTTCCGGCCAGCGACGGCCTTGAGGACGCGCTTGAGATGCTGTTGCTCGGCCTCCTCCAGAGAGCCGAGGTTGGTCGACTCCCGCGGACGGTCCCGCCCCAGGCTGAGATGCTCGGCGCCGATCGAATCTCCCGTGGCGGCCACCGCTGCCCGGGCAAGACAGTTCTCGAGTTCGCGGACGTTGCCGGGCCATTCGTGACTGGTGAGAACGGCGAGCGCATCATCTGCAAGGGTGGGGGGATCGCGACGGAGGGATCGGCTTACACGCAGCACCAGATGTTCCGCCAGGACCCGAATGTCGTCCGGTCGCTCGCGGAGGGGTGGGATATCGATCTCGATCACCCTGATGCGGTAGTAGAGGTCTGTGC
>JBDHMR010000014.1:0-10917 GCA_039656035.1 Gemmatimonadota bacterium | reverse complement strand
ATTGGCTGGTGGCCCCGCTGTTCCAGCTCCGGTTGCTTCGCCGAGTCTAGTGCCATCAGGTCTTGCCCGCCTCGATGTTGACGGTTTCGGTGTTTGTTTGGTTTTCCGGTGTGTCCGCTACAACGTTGCGACCCTTGGATTTAGCCACATAAAGCGCCCGGTCCGCGGTTACCAACAGGTCGCCGGTGCCTGGGTCTCCCGGGTCGAATTCTGCAAGTCCTATGCTCGCGGTGACGAATCCAGCGGGGTGCCCCAGACGCCGCCCTACCCCCTCAATACCGGCCCGGATGGCCTCTGCCACCCGCGCAGCCCCGGCCATATCGGTCCGGATCAGCAACACCACGAACTCGTCGCCCCCGTAGCGTGCCGCCAGGTCGGAGGCCCGTACCGCACCACGGATTTCCGCTGCAACAGCCCGCAAGACGTCGTTGCCGGCCTCATGGCCGAGGACGTCGTTGACCTCCTTGAACCGGTCGAGGTCGATGAACAGCACGGCGAATCCCTCTGCGCTACGCTTGGATCGCTCGATCTCGAACGACAGCCGGTCGCGCAACACCCGTACAGTGGCCAACTGCGTCAACGAGTCGGTGGCGGCCTCTTCAGCGGCCTCCTCCGCCCTACGCTCCTGGTACGGGACGCACTGTCGCAGGGTGGCCCGACCGAGTGCCGCCGCTTCGGCAAAACGGGTGCAGGTCGGGAAGCCACACGCCCCACAATCCCAGGGACGACCGTTGGGTCCGGTACCGATGACCCCGAACAGACTGGCAACGGTCCCGGCGTCGGGCAGGGGCGGCCGCTGCTTGATATCGAACGTGGCGCCCACGCTCATGACGACGGCCTGGTCTACCACCGGCGTGGCGCTCCTGGGCGGCTCGGTGCTGGCCACCAACTGCCGGCGCCAGAACAATTCCTCCGGCGGCCCGGACAGAGGGTGATCGAGCATTCCCTCATGAGACAACAGGTCGACGAACCCGAGTTCGATCCTGCTCCCCACGATTGCGTGCGACAGCGCCGGGATGGCCTCAAGCCCGCGCGCCTTGAGAAACCGGGTGCTGGCGTGCCGGGCTTCCTCCAACATGCTGAGAGGCAATCCTCCCGCGGCGCTCAGATGCCGCCGGCGCTCCTCCGGCACCCGCAGAAAATAATCGGGCTGCGACAACGGACTGACGCCGCGCAACCGCAGGATCAACTCGAGGTCCTCGAACGTGACCGCTGCTTCGAACTCCGGATCGTTGAGCGGCGGGCTGATACCGGCGTACACGATCCCCGTGTCGGGCCCGTATCGACCCCTGAGGTACCTGGCCTCCGCCAAGGCGGGGATGGCCACCGGGGCGAGGTAAGGCACCAGCTCGGGATAATCGGTCCGGATCGTCTCCACCACGGCCGGGTCGGTGGAGCGGATCATGGTCCCCCAGTTCTCCTCATCCCACAACCGCTCATACTCGGCGGCCACCAACTCGTCGCCGATGATGCCGCGGTAAACGGCCCGGTACCCCGCGGCGTAGCACGCGTTGACCACCTGTTCCGGCGTGGCCGGGTAGAAATGGGCCGCCGCCTCGGGGCACAGCGTGAGGACCCCACCTCCCTGGGCGGCTACCGCCAAGGCTCTCCCGATCTGGCCCGACACCTTGACGGCGTCGTGAGGGCAGGCCGGAACGCACTCGCCGCAACGGATACAGGCCTCGTCAACGATCCTGACCGCTTCGCCATCGACCGCCACCGCCGCCATGGGACACGCGCGAACGCACGCTAGGCACGCGACACAGGCAGGAGCGTCGATAGTGAACTGCAAAGGCCCAACCGGATTGAACGGGAACGATAGCTAGCAATATCGGAGTCGGAGCCCAGAATTGTCAACCCTTTGTGCTCCGCAAATTGCCTTGGGAGAATGACTTAGCCCAATTGGTACTGTTTGATTTTGCGGTAGAGCGTACGCTCACCGATACCGAGCACCTGTGCGGCCTCCCGCCGATTGTGGCCCGTCTCCTTGAGTGCCGCCTCGATGGCGGCCTTTTCGACGTCCGCCATGGTCATTCCCGGCCGATAGACCACCTCGTCCGGTGGGAGCGACTCCAGCTCCTCGGATACGACGTCGGACAGGGGCGCCCCGCCCACTTCTATCACCTGAACCCTCTGGGGACCGTCATCGACCCGCCGCTTCAATTCCTCGACCTGGTAGCGCAAATCCATCAGGCCCCGCAGGATGAACTCGAATTCACGGCTCCCCGGCTCGTCATTCTGCTGAAGATGGCTCACTCGCGCCGGGAGCAAGACTGGGCCTTCGAACACGTCGGCCGGAATGTCGGACGCGCGAATCTCGTTTCCGGGGGCCAACACCACCATCGATTCGATCAGGTTCCTGAGCTGGCGGACGTTGCCGGGCCAAGGCGCTTCGACCAGACGTTCCATGGCCGCGGGGGTAATGCCGCGGAAGCGGGCCCCGGTTCCGCTGGTGAACTCGGCGATGAACCGGTGCACCAACAAGGGGATGTCGCTGCGCCGATCTCTGAGAGGCGGCAGATAGAGGTTCAGCACGTTGAGGCGGTAAAACAGGTCCTCGCGGAACTCTCCCAACACCACCCGCTCCTTGAGGCTACGATTGGTGGCGGCCACTACGCGGACGTTCACTTTGATGGGCTCTGTGCCGCCAACACGGAAGAAGGCCCGGCTCTCCAACACCCGCAGAAGTCTGACCTGAACGCTGTGCGGGATCTCACCGATTTCGTCGAGAAAGATGGTGCCGTCGTCCGCCAACTCGAAGCGCCCCAGACGGCGCTCGGCCGCGCCGGTGAAGGCTCCCTTTTCGTGTCCGAACAGTTCTGATTCGAGGAGAGTTTCGGGGAGTGCCGCACAGTTGACGGCAATGAACGGTTTGCCACGCCGCGGAGAAAACTCGTGAATCGCCTTGGCAACGAGTTCCTTTCCGGTGCCGGACTCACCTTCGATGAGCACGGTGCTGTTGGCCGGCGCCATCTGTTCAATCTTGTACAGCATCTCCTTGATGGCGGTGCTCTCACCCGCGATGCCGGTGCGCTCTTGCATGTCCCGCCAGCGCAGTAACCTGCGCGCCGTCGATACCACGTCGGCCGGCGCCACCGGCTTGACCAGAACTTCGGTTACACCGAGCATGGACGACCGCGGCCCCTGGTCGGAATCGGTGGCCTCGAGGAGAGCCAGAGACGGGATCTCACGCCCGCGCGCCAATTCGGCGAGGTGGGCGGCACGGGACTCGTGTACGGCTCCGGAAAGAATCACCATGTCGGGCTTCACCCGCTTCATCGTGCGGCGCGCGTCGTCCAGCGAGGAAACCATGTCCGTTGCGAATCCGGCTTCCTCGAACGCGGCGTTGAGGGGCACCGCGGTCTCGAGGTCGTCCATGGTTATCAGAATCTTGGCGCCGGTGGTCACGGATGTCCCCGCTGGATATCGCGCAGCAGGTCGCCGGCGTGATCGACGAATCCTTCGAGCACGGTGAGTCCATCGCTGACGCCGCCGGGACTCCCGGGAAGATTGACGATGAGGGTTCGGCCACGCACGCCGGCGAGTCCGCGCGACAACGCGGCGGCAGGTAATCGTGGGTAAGCGGTCATTCGCAGGGCTTCGGCGATGCCGGGAGCCTGGCGGTCGAGCACGGCGCCGGTAGCTTCAGGAGTCACATCGCGTGAGGTAAGGCCGGTACCTCCCGTGGTCAGGATGACGTCAACGTCGCCGTTGTCGGCCCACTCAACCAGGGTGCGTACGATATCGCCGGTTTCATCGGGCACCAATGACCGCGCCGCCACATGGTAATTGTGCTGGCCGGCCCACCGAGCAATTGCGTCGCCGGAGGTGTCCTCACGCTCGCCACGACTCCCCGCGTCCGACACGGTCAGGATAGCGACGCGGAGCGGCCCATCCGTCATTTCTTCTTGGCCGATCCTTCTTTCCAGAAGGGTCGCTTGACGACTTCGGCGGATACCCGCTTACCGCGACAGTCGATTTCGAAGACGGTGCCAATCTTGGCCGCGTCGACCGGAAGGAAAGTGGTACCGATGGCTGCCCCCACGGACGGACTCATAACGCCGCTGCGGACCTTGTCGATTTCCTTGCCGTCCAGGTACACGGGATACCCCGGGCGGGCGATGGCCTTTTCAGAAAGCTGGAAACCGACCAGCCGCCGAGTGACACCGGCGGCCTTCTGCTGTCGCAGAGCGGTGTCCCCCACGAAAGGAGAGCCTTTGTCCAGTTTGACTATCCATCCCAATCCGGCCTCGAGCGGGGTGATGGTGTCGTCGATTTCGTTGCCGTACAGGGCGTATGCCATTTCGAGCCGAAGGATGTCGCGAGCTCCGAGCCCGCACGGCACGGCCTTGCCTTCGCCGGTCAGTGCGCGCCAGAGTTTCTCAGTGTCGGCCGAGCGGCAGTAGAGCTCGAATCCGTCCTCACCGGTGTATCCGGTGCGAGAAATGAAGCAATCGGCACCGGCGACGGTGCCCGGCCGGAAGGTGTAGTAATCGATAGTACCGAGGGGCATGTTTGTTTCCGGTTGCATGATGGCCTCGGCGGCCGGACCCTGCAGCGCCAGGAGTCCCACATCGTCGGATATGTTCTTGAGCCTGACGTTGGCGCCGTGTTTCTGGCTGACGATGTGATCCCACGCGCGGTCGATGTTCGACGCGTTGACTACGATCATCAGCTTGTCTTCGAACCGGTACACGGTGCAGTCGTCGATGAAAGTCCCCTCCGGGGTAAGAATTGCGGAGTACTGCACCTCACCTGCCTTTAGCGCTGCCACGTCGTTGCAGGTTACCCGGTTGACGAGAGCGTTCCGGTCCGGTCCGGAGATTTCAAACTCACCCATATGCGAGACGTCGAACATTCCCGCACCGGTGCGCACCGCCTCGTGCTCGGCCAGGATTCCGGTTCGGTACTGCACCGGCATTTCGTATCCGGCAAACGGCACCATTTTGCCGCCGAGTTCGATGTGCACCGCATGGAGGGGCGTTTGTTTCAGGGTTTGGTTGTCGGGCATGATCATGTCTCCAGCAGCAAGGCCATCAGGGCCTTCTGCACATGAAGGCGGTTCTCGGCTTCATCCCACACGCGGGACTGTGGCCCATCGATGACGCTGGCGGCAACTTCCTCGCCTCGATGAGCGGGAAGGCAGTGGAGGAAGATCGCGTCATCATCCGCCTTGGCCATGAGAGCGTCGTCGACCAAATAGCCCTGGAACGCCACCCGCCTGACCTCGGTGTCCTCCTCCTGGCCCATCGAGGCCCAAACATCGGTGGTGACGACATGCGCGCCGGCAACGGCTTCTTCCAGGTCTTCGGTGATACTGATGGAGGTACGGTCCTTGTTGCGGTCGAACACTTCCCGATCGGGTTCATACCCTTCGGGACAAGCCAAGCGGAGTTCGAAGCCGAGTGTACCAGCAGCGTTGATCCAACTGTTGGCCATGTTGTTGCCGTCCCCGATCCAGGCCACGGCCTTTCCTTCCCACCCGCCGATGTGTTCCCGCATGGTCAGTAGGTCGGCCAGAATCTGGCATGGGTGGAGCAGGTCGGTCAGCCCGTTGATGATCGGGATGGAGGCGCTGGCAGCCAACTCCTCGACCTGAGCGTGAGCAAACGTCCGTATCATGATGATGTCGAGATATCTCGAGAGTACCTTGGCCGTATCCCCGATTGGTTCACCCCGACCCAACTGAATATCCCTGGACGAGAGGAACAGGGCGTGGCCGCCGAGCTGGTAAGCGCCGACTTCGAACGAGACGCGGGTGCGGGTTGAGCTCTTGGTGAAGATCATGCCCAGTGTGCGTCCGGCCAGCGGCTTGTCTTGGTAGCTCCCGTCCTTCATCCGGGCGGCGACATCGAACAGACGGTTCAGCTCGTCGGCGGATAAATCGGGGATGGCTAGAAAATCACGCTTCGGCATGGCGGCCCTGAGATAGGTGGTGGCGTCGTGGCTGGGCTGATTCTAGCGCAGGCAGAGGAGGCGGGCAAGGAGGGCGAGCCCGTCGATACGCTAGAGGATATAGCGTCGGAGATCGTCGTCCTCGACCACCGCCGCGAGCCTGTCCCGCACCTTATCGGCGTCGTAACTGACTTGTTTGTCGGAGAACTCGGGAAGCTGAAACAACAGGTCTTCCATGAGAGTCGCCATGACCGTGTGCAGCCGGCGTGCGCCGATGTTCTCCATCCGGTCATTTGCCAGGCCCGCCACCCGGGCGATCTCCCGTACGGCGTCGTCCGTGAAGGTAAGCTCCACACCCTCGGCGGCCACGAGCGCGGCGTACTGCTTGGTCAAAGAGTTCTCCGGCTCGGTCATGATGCGGATGAAGTCGTCTTCGGTGAGCGACTGCAGTTCCACCCTGATGGGGAAGCGCCCCTGCATTTCCGGGATCATGTCCGACGGCTTGCACGCGTGAAACGCGCCCGCCGCCACGAATAGAATGTGGTCGGTGCGCACGAAGCCGTAACGGGTCTGGACCGTCGACCCTTCCACGATGGGCAGGAGATCGCGCTGGACGCCTTCCCGGGAGATATCCGGCCCGGTCTGGCTCCGTTCGCCAACGATCTTGTCGATTTCGTCGATGAACAGGATGCCGTGGTTTTCGGACCGATCGAGCGCCTCGTTGACGATGTCGTCCATGTCCACCATGCGGCGCAGCTCTTCGTCGATCAGGATGCGCCTGGCCTCAGGGATGCGCGCCGTGCGCCGCTTCTTGCGCTTGGGCAACATCTCCTGGAGCAGCTCCGTGAGGTTGATGTCCTGACCCTCGATCCCCTGCGGCGGTTGCATGGCCTCGAGCATGGGGAAGCCCTGGGGCGTCACCTCGATCTCCACTTCGCGGTCGTCGAGCTTTCCGTCGCGCAGGAGTTTCCGGAGTTTCTCCTGGGTCTCTGTCCGCCGTTCCGATTCCAGTGGTCCGCCTGTCTCAGCCTGCGCCTCACCGCTGGGCGACACGACGAACACCGCGCCCTCTTGCTCGCCGGACTTGCGTACCGGCGGCGGTGCGGCCGGTGGCAGCAGGATTTCGATGATTCGGTCCTCGGCCCGCGCCTCAGCCTGGGGGAACACCTCATCCTCCCTCTCACCACGAACCATGGTGATCGCCACGTCGACCAGATCGCGCACCATCGACTCGGCGTCGCGGCCGACGTACCCCACCTCGGTGAACTTGGAGGCCTCCACCTTGAGGAACGGGGCGCCTGCCAGGCGGGCCAGCCGCCGAGCGACTTCGGTCTTCCCCACGCCCGTCGGCCCAATGAGTATCAGGTTGTTGGGCGTGATCTCATCACGGATGTCATCCGGCGTGCGGGCCCGGCGCCACCGATTGCGGATCGCGATGGCGATTGCCTTCTTCGCCGAGGCCTGCCCAACGATGAACCGGTCCAGCTCGGCCACGATCTGCCGGGGCGGGAGTTCCTCCAGCCACGGGGTTGCTTCAGACTCGATTTGGGGATCGTCCACGATCGGGTCGGTCATGATTCCAATTCGACGATGGTGATGGCCGTGTTGGTAAACACACAGATCTCCGCTGCGATGGTAAGTGATTGTTCTACGATGTCGCGAGCACTCAGTCCGTCACTGCCCATTAACGCCCGGGCGGCGGCGAGGGCATAGTTACCGCCCGATCCGATCGCCAGAACTCCGTCGTCCGGCTCGATTAGTTCCCCGGTGCCGCTGATGAGGAACGTGTGATCCTGATCCGCCACCACAAGAAGCGCCTCAAGTCGCCGAAGCACACGGTCGCTCCGCCAGTCCTTGGCCAACTCCACCGAAGCTCGCGGCAGATTGCCGGGATACCGGTCGAGCTTCTCTTCGAACTTCTCGTACAGCGTGAGCGCGTCGGCCACCGACCCGGCGAATCCGGCCAGGACCTTGCCGCCCTTCAAGGTGCGTACCTTGGTGGCCCGCCCTTTCACCACGGTATCGCCGATGCTGACCTGGCCGTCACCACCGAGGGCGACGCGTCCATCCTTGCGCACCGCCAGGATGGTGGTGCCGCGAAACTCACTCATCGTGCCCCCCCGGAATATCGAATATCGAATGCCCGGAATATCGAATAACGAAGTGAATCCGCGGTGGAGCCCACTTCGTTATTCGATATTCTGGGCATTCGATATTCCTGGCATTCATTATCCCTCACGCTCTCGGATGCGCTTCCCGATACACCTTCTTCAGCCGCTCCACGCTGGTATGCGTATAGATCTGCGTAGTACTCAGCGACGCATGACCCAGCAGCTCCTGCACCGCCCGCAGATCCGCGCCCGCATCCAACAGGTGCGTGGCGAAGGTGTGCCGCAGCGAGTGGACGTGCGCTTCGGTCTCGCCCACCGCCGCGAACAGCGCCAGCATCCGCCGCTGCACCGTCCTGGCAGTCAGTCGCCGGCCACGACCACTCACAAACACTGCCGGTTGCCGCACGCCCTGCTCCTCGATGACCTTGTCCCTGACGGGAAGGTAGCGGCGCAGGGCTCGTGAGGCCTTGGAACCGAGCGGCACGATGCGCTCCTTTCGGCCCTTGCCGATCACCTTGACCTGGTCGCCCAGGAGGTCGACCCGGTCGAGGTCGAGCCCGCCGAGCTCTGAGAGTCGCATCCCGGTGGCGTAAAACAACTCCAACATGGCCAGGTCGCGCAACGCCAGGAATCCGTTATCCGAAGCACGCGCCTCGGCCAAGGCGAACAGATCGTCCATCTGCTCGCGACCGAGGTGGACCGGCAGCCGCTTTTCGATCCGGGGTACGCGGGCGGCCTTGGCGATGTTGCCCTCGACGCGTCCGTTCAGTTGCAGGTAGCGGTAGAAGGAGCGGACCGAGGACAGAGCCCGGGCGGTTGAACGTTTGGCCAGGCCGCTGCGCTGCAATTCTCCCAGGAAGCCGCGCACACCGGTCCGGTCGACCGTGTCCCACGACCACGACCCGCCGTAGTGAGAATCACAGAAAGCGCTAAAGCGCTCCAAGTCGCGAGCGTACGCCTTCACCGTGTTGGGCGAATATTGTCGCTCCTTCTCGGCAAACGCCAGGAAGTCGGCCACATCTGAAGCATTGGTCACAGCTCGGCCACCCAGCGTTCCATGTCCGCCAGGGCCCGCTTCGCCATCAGATCCTTTTTCTCTTTCTTCTTGACCTTGCCCGGCAGGGGATCGACCAGCCCGAAGTTGGCGTTCATCGGCTGGAAGTGCCGCGGGTCCGCTTCACGCAAGTATCGGTAGAGTGCGCCCAGCATGGTGGTCGGCGGCGGGAGTACCGCATCCTGGCCCGCCAGACGGCGTGCCAGATTGATCCCCGCCACCAGGCCCGTGGCCAGTGACTCGGTGTAGCCTTCCACCCCGGTCAATTGCCCGGCGAAGAACAGGAGATCATCGCCCGGGGCAGTGAGCGCCGGACTCAGGACCGCTGGCGTCTTGAGGTAGGAATTCCGGTGGATGCTGCCGTGGCGCAGGTACTCGGCCCCCGCCATCCCGGGAATCATGCCGAAGACCTTTTTCTGCTCGGGAATGCGCAGTCGAGTCTGGAAGCCGACCAGGTTCCACATTTGGCCCAGCCGGTCCTCCCGGCGGAATTGTACCACGGCGTGCGGTATGCGGCCGGTGCGTGGATCGGGGAGGCCCACCGGTTTCATGGGGCCGAACCGGAGGGTTTCCGGCCCACGGCGGGCGGTCTCTTCAATGGGGAGACAGCCCTCGAAGTAGGCGACCTCATCGAAGTCATGGCTCTCGTGCTGGTCGGCGGCCACCAGGGTTTCGATGAACGCCCCGTACTCCGACTCCGACATCGGCGCGTTGAGGTAGTCGTCCCCGTCGCCCTTGCCGTAGCGTGACATGGCGTAGAGTGCGTCGTGGTCGAGCGACTCGTTCGACACGATCGGGGCGATGGCGTCGAAGAACGCCAACGACGTTTCGCCAAGAGCTTCGGCAATGACGTCTGCCAGCGCCGGGGAGGTGAGCGGCCCCGTGGCCACGACCCCGGGGCTCGGCAGCGAGCGAACTTCCTCGCGCACGACGGTAATCAGCGGGTGCCCGGTGATGCGGGCGTCGACCGTCTGGGCAAACACCGTGCGATCGACCGCGAGCGCCGAGCCGCCGGGAACCCGTGCCTCGTCGGCGCAGGGGAGCAGCAGGCTTCCCAGCAGCCGCAATTCCGCCTTGAGAAGGCCGTGGGCGTTGCGCACTTCGGTCGATTTGAAGGTGTTGCTGCAGACCAACTCAGCGAGGCGCTCGCTCTGGTGAGCGGGCGTCCTCACCACCGGCCTCATCTCGAACAAGGTGACGGGTACCCCGCGTTCGGCCAGGGCCCAGGCGGCTTCGCACCCCGCCAAGCCCCCACCGACGATGGTGGCGGTCACCCCAGCGAGGCCTCCTCCGGATCCAGCATGACTTCGATGTGGCCGCATTTCATGCAGGTGAGCCGGTCGCCATCGGCCTTGGAGGATTTCTTCTCCATCCCTTCCCAGCTGCAGGACGGGCATTTTGTCGGCTCAGGTTTGTTCCAGGTGGAGAAGTCACAATCAGGATAGCGACCGCAGCCATAGAACGTCCGGCCCTTCTTGGTCCGCCGTGCGACGAGATCGCCAGTATCACACTGGGGGCATTTGACCCCGATGGGAATCGAACGGGTACCCTTGCACTTGGGATACGTAGTACACGCGAGGAACTCGCCGAACCGTCCGGTCTTGATGACCATGGGCGATTTGCACAGGTGGCACACCTCATCGGTCGGCTTGTCGGGCACCTTGTCTTTCTTGATAGGGCGGGTGTGCTTGCAGTCGTCGGGATAGCGCGTGCAGGCAATGAAGGGGCCGAACCGCCCGCTGCGGACCTTGAGAGGCGCCTGGCAATCGGGGCACTTCTCCTTGGCAAGATCCTGCAGGCCGTGCGTTTCCATGACCAGCGCGTCGATATCGACCGCGTCGAGTGCCTTGATGAAGG
>JBDHMR010000013.1:0-12026 GCA_039656035.1 Gemmatimonadota bacterium | reverse complement strand
CGCTCAGATGGACGGAGCCATTCTTGTGGTCAGCGCCGCCGACGGCCCGATGCCGCAGACGCGTGAGCACATCCTGCTGGCCAAGCAGGTCAACGTGCCGTACATCGTGGTGTTCCTGAACAAGGTCGACATGGTGGACGACGAGGAGCTGCTGGAGCTGGTCGAGTTGGAAGTGCGTGAGCTGTTGTCGAGCTACGATTTTCCTGGTGACGACATCCCGTTGATCAAGGGATCGGCGTTGAAGGCGATGGAGAACCCCGGTAGCGACGACGCGGCGTGCATCGCGGAGCTGATGGACGCGCTGGACAACTACATCCCGGTTCCCAAGCGTGAGATTGACAAGCCGTTCCTGATGCCGGTGGAGGATGTGTTCTCGATCACCGGCCGGGGTACGGTTGCTACCGGCCGTATCGAGCGTGGTGTGGTGAAGGTGGGTGAGGAGGTCGAGCTGGTTGGTTTTGGTGCTGAGAAGAAGACGACGGTTACCGGCGTGGAGATGTTCCGCAAGCTGCTTGACGAGGGTCAGGCGGGAGACAACGCGGGTTTGCTGCTGCGGGGCATTGACAAGGAAGCGATCGAGCGTGGCATGGTGCTGGCCGCGCCCGGTAGCATCACTCCACACACGCACTTCGAGGCCGAGGTGTATGTGCTGACGAAGGAGGAGGGCGGGCGTCACACACCGTTCTTCAAGGGCTACCGTCCTCAGTTCTACTTCCGTACGACTGACGTTACCGGGTCGGTGCAGCTGCCCGACGGAGTGGGATGCCGGGCGACAACGTACAGATGGTGATCGAGCTGATCACGCCGATAGCGATGGACGAGGGGCTGAGGTTTGCCATTCGTGAGGGTGGCCGGACGGTGGGCGCCGGAGTGGTGACCAAAATATTGAAGTAACGAAGAGGCTCGGCCGTGAGCCGGTGAGGTGTGGGGGACAGCCCCGCAGCCCCGCCGCCCCGCAGCCCCGCCAATTTCCGAGGAACGAGGAAATTACATGGCTGGTAAAATTCGGATTCGTTTGAAAGCGTTTGACCACATCCTGCTCGACCAGGCCGCGGCCGATATCGTGCGCACGGTGGCCAAGACCGGCGCGGAAGTGGCCGGTCCTATTCCGTTGCCCGTCAAGATCGAGCGGTGGACGGTTCTTCGGAGCCCGCACGTGGACAAAAAGAGCCTGGAGCAGTTCGAGCTGCGAACGCACAAGCGGTTGCTCGACATCAACGACTCACGGCCCCAGACGATGGATGCGCTCACCAAGCTGGATCTTCCGGCGGGCGTGGACGTGGAAATCAAGGTCGGGTAGCGCGATGAACGGAATTATTGGCCGCAAGTTGGGGATGACCCGGCTGTTTGCGGAAGACGGAGTGGTGACGCCGGTGACGGTGATCGAAGCGGGCCCGTGCCGCGTTACCCAACTCAAGGACGACGCCGTCCAACTCGGTTTTGGGAGCAAGAAACTGAAGCGGACGAGCAAGGCCGAGCTGGGTCACGCCAAGAAGGCGGGTCTCGATGTGGCGCCGAGAATTCTCCGCGAGTTTCCCCTCGATGACGCGGCGCCCGAAATAGGCGCCGAGGTGAAGGTCGATATTTTCGAGGCCGGCCAGATGGTCAAGGTTACCGGGACGACCAAGGGCCGCGGGTTTCAAGGCGTGGTGCACCGCTACGGTTTTGCCGGCGGTCCCGCCAGCCACGGCAGCACGCGCTTCCGGCGTACCGGCTCGATCGGGCCTGGCACCAACCCTTCGCGCGTCATCAAGGGTAAGAAGATGCCGGGCCACATGGGTGACGCGCGGCACACGGAACTGGGCTTGACGGTCATGAAGGTCGACACGGACCGCAATCTTCTGTTCGTCAAGGGCGCCATACCGGGCTCGAAGAACGGCATCGTGCTGGTGTCGAAACAGGGAGGCAAGAGCCGCCATGCTTGAGGCAGTCCAATACTCGGCCACGGGGAGCAAGCGGCGTTCCAAGTTCGCGCTTCCGGAAACCGATTTCGATGGGACCGTCAACGAAGCGACATTGCACGCATCGGTGCGGGCCTATCTCAACAATCAGCGCCAAGGCACCCACAAGACCAAGTCGCGGGCGGAAGTTTCCGGCGGCACCGCCAAGCCGTGGCGCCAGAAGGGTACCGGCCGGGCGCGCGCCGGTACCACCCGGGCCGCGCAGTGGCGGGGTGGCGGCATCGTGTTCGGCCCCAGGCCGCGGGACTACCGGACCGATATTCCTCGCAAGGTACGCCAGTTGGCGCGCCGCTCGGCGCTCAACGCGCGAGCCCGTGAGAACGCCCTGCTCATCATCGAGCCGCTCGCGTTCGAGGGACCCAAGACCGCCCAACTGGCCGAGGTGCTGGCCAACGTCGGTGTCATCGATCGCAAGGTGTTGCTGCTGACGAACGGCGCCAACACGCCGGTCTACTTGAGCGGCCGCAACATGCCCGGCGTCAAGGTGTTGCCGTACAATGAAGCCGCGACCTACGACATCCTCTGGTCCGATGTCGTCGTGGTGGAGGAGAACGTGTTCGGGCCGGACGGCGAGACGGGAGAGGCTGCCGCCGCGGCCGAGGCACCCAAGAAGGTCGCGACCGTCAAGAAGGCGGCCAAGAAGGCGGTACGGAAGCCGGCTGCCAAGAAGGCCACCAAGAAGAAGGTAAAGAAAACGGCAAAGAAGGCCGCCAAGAAGACGACGGCCAAGAAGAGCACTACCAAGAAGAAGGGAAGCAAGTAAATGCCGACCCTCCATGATACCATCGTCAAGCCGGTGATGACCGAGAAGAGCTCGGCGGCGTTCCAGGAGCGGGGCGAGTACACCTTCGAGGTGCATCCCCGTGCCAACAAGCACCAGATCCGCGCGGCGCTGGAGCAGCTGTTCGATGTGACGGTGACGGATGTCCGGACCCTAGTGGTACGGCGCAAGGAAAAGATTCAGGGGCGCCGCCGTGGGGCGACGGCCATGTGGAAGAAGGCTGTGGTCACGGTGCAGGACGGTGATTCCATTCCGGTGTTCGAGGGCTAAGATGAGCATTCGCAAGTTCCGACCGATGACGCCGGGAACCCGGTTTCGTTCCGTCTCCGGATTCGACGAGATCACGCGGGACACGCCCGAGAAGGGACTGCTCGAGGTGCGCAAGCGAACGGGCGGCCGCAATAATCAGGGACATATCACCTCCCGCCATCGCGGCGGAGGGCACAAGCGGAAGTACCGGCGTATCGATTTCAAGCGGGACAAGTTCGGCGTGCCGGCCCGGGTGGCGGAGATCGAATACGATCCCAACCGGAGCGCGCGCATCGCGCTGCTGGTCTATGCCGACGGTGAAAAGCGCTACATCTTGCACCCCAAGGGTCTCAAGCAGGGCGCCACGGTGACCTCGGGTCCCGGGTCCGACCTGCGGGTCGGTAACGCGTTGCCCCTGACCGAAATCCCTTTGGGTACTACGGTCCACAACGTGGAATTGAAGATTGGCAAGGGCGGCCAGATGGCTCGCTCGGCCGGAGCATATGCCCAGGTGATCGCCAAGGAAGGGAAGAACGTCACCTTGCGGATGCGTTCCACCGAAATGCGGATGGTCCACAATCGTTGCCTGGCCACTATCGGCGAGGTCGGCAACGCCGAGCACGGGCTGCTGTCCAGCGGGAAGGCCGGGCGTACTCGTTGGCTGGGCCGTCGACCAAAGGTACGGGGCGTGGCCATGAACCCTGTGGATCACCCGCTGGGTGGTGGTGAGGGCAAGACGTCGGGCGGACGCCCGCCGACGTCACCGTGGGGCAAGCCTGAGGGTCGCAAGACCCGCAAGAACAAGAAGCCGTCCAACCGGATGATCGTGCGCGGCCGCAAACGCGGCAAGGCTACCAAGTAGAGGGCAGCGAACCGCTGCAGGGTTGAGACTATGTCGAGAAGTATCAAAAAGGGACCGTTCGTTCAGGAGAAGTTGTTGCTCAAGGTGAGCCTCATGAACGAGCGCAACGAAAAGAAAGTGCTCAAGACGTGGAGCCGGGCGAGTACCATCATCCCGGACTTCGTCGGCCACACCTTCGCGGTTCACAACGGGAACAAGTTCATCCCGGTGTACGTCACGGAGAACATGGTGGGGCACAAGCTCGGAGAGTTTGCTCCGACGCGTCTGTTCCGGGGGCACAGCGGGAAACTGGCCGCCGACAAGAAGGGGAAGCCAAGATGAGCGGACGCGCTATTCAACGCATGGTGCGCCAATCGCCGCGGAAGATGCGGCTTGTCGTCGACGAGATCCGTGGCAAGGACGTCAACGAGGCATATGCCTACCTCAAGTTCTGCAAGAAGGTGGCTGCCCGGCAGATCGAAAAGACGCTCCGGTCTGCCGTGGCCAACGCCGAGCAATTGGCGTTGCAGAACGATGAAGCGTTCGACCTCGACGAGTTACACATCACCTACGCGGTGATCAACGCCGGCAAGACGCTGCATCGGTTCAAGCCGGCGGCGCAGGGCCGTGCCACCCCGATCCGCAAGCGGACCAGCCACGTGGTGATCCACGTGGACATGAAGGAGACGAACTGATGGGTCAAAAGACCAATCCTATTGGACTCCGACTTGGCATCGTCCAGCCGTGGCGGTCCCGGTGGTACTCGACCAAGAACATGCCGGAGTTGCTGCGGGAAGACGAGTTGATCCGGGGTTACCTGACGACCCGGCTGGGACACGCGGCCATCGCTCAGGTGGACATAGATCGCACACCGACCAAGGTCATCCTGACGATCCACACGGGCCGTCCTGGTGTCGTGATCGGTAAGCGCGGCGCCGAGGTAGACAAGCTGCGCGACGAGTTGGCTCAGCTGACGGGGAAAGAAGCGGCCATCAACGTCGAGGAGATCAAGCGTCCAGAGTTGTCCGCCCAACTGGTGGCAGACAATATCGCGCACCAGATCACCCAGCGGATTTCGTTCAGGCGGGCCATGAAGCGGGCCGTCCAGAACGCGATGCGGATGGGGGCTCCAGGCATCAAGGTGCGGGCAGGTGGCCGCCTTGGCGGGGCCGAGATTGCGCGAAGCGAGCAATACCACGAGGGGCGGGTCCCGCTGCACACGTTGCGGGCCGACATCGATTACGCCACCTCCACGGCCAGGACCACGTACGGTGCGGTCGGCATCAAGGTATGGGTTTTCCGCGGCGAGGTCGTCGAGGAGCTGGCAGGCAAGACCTACAGTACGGGGGCCTAACGAGATGCTGGCGCCGAAACGAATCAAGTACAGGAAGACGTTCAAGGGGCGGACCAAGGGAATCGCCCGCCGGGGGAACACGGTGGCCTTCGGGGAGTTCGGTCTCATGACTCTGAGCCCGGGCTGGATTTCCAACCGCCAGATAGAGGCGGCCCGTGTGGCCATGACCCGTCACATGAAGCGTGGCGGCAAGGTGTGGATCCGGATTTTTCCGGACAAGCCGATCACCAAGAAGCCGGCCGAGACTCGCATGGGTAAGGGCAAGGGCAATCCGGAATCCTGGGTGGCGGTTGTCAAGCCGGGCCGGGTGATGCTCGAGGTCGAGGGCGTGGAAGAGAGCGTGGCACGACGGGCGATGCAGTTGGCGGCGGCCAACGTTCCGGTGCGGACCCGCCTCGTCAAGCGAGAGGATATTTAAGCGATGAAGGCGACTGAGTTGCAGGAATTGTCGGAGGCCGAGCTGGAAGGCAAGCTGGGCGAGCTGACGGAGGAGCGGTTCCGGCTGCGATTCCGGTCGGCGACGGAATCCATCGAAGACACTAGCACCTTCCGGTCACTGCGGCGCGATATCGCACGGATCAAGACGATCCAGCGGCAGCGCGAGCGGTCCGACCAGAGTTAGGACGATAACAATGAGCGAGACACAAACCTCCCGCCCACAGCGCAAAGTGCGCACCGGCGTGGTGACTAGCGACAAGATGGAGAAGACCGTGACGGTGTCCCTGTCCCGTCGGATTCCCCATCCGGTCTACAGCAAGATGGTGTCCCGGACGTCCTCGGTGAAAGCTCGGGACGACAAGGGCGCCCGCATGGGCGACACGGTACGGGTGATGGAAACCCGGCCGGTATCCAAGACTGTCCGGTGGCGGGTGGTCGACATCGTCCAACGGGCGAAGTAGCGGAGGCGGTCATGGTACAACAAGAGAGCATGGTCAAGATTGCGGACAATTCCGGCGCCAGGAAGGCGCTGGTGATCCGTGTCCTGGGTGGAAGCAAGCGGCGTTACGCCGGCGTGGGAGACAAGGTGGTGGTAGCCATCAAGGACGCGATCCCCACGGGGCAGGTCAAGCGCGGTGAGGTGGCCAAGGCCGTCATCGTGCGGACCGCCAAGGAAACGCGGCGCAAGGATGGCTCGTACATCAGGTTTGACGAAAACGCGGCGGTCCTCATCAACGATCAGGGCGAGCCGATAGCGACTCGGATATTCGGGCCCGTTGCCCGTGAGCTGCGCGAGAAGCGGTACATGAAGATCGTATCGCTCGCGCCGGAGGTGCTGTAGATGAAGCGGCTCGTGTATCGCAAGGCCAAGCGCCCCAGGCAGAAGCCGGTCACCCGGGTGAAGATGCACATCACCAAGGGCGACACCGTGGACGTCATTTCCGGAAACGACAAGGGAAAGCGGGGACAGGTGATCCGCGTGTACCCCGCTACCGGGCGCATCCTGATCGAGGGCGTCAATATCCGGAAGAAGCACCAGAAACCCAAGCAGTCGGGCGACGGAAGTGTGTCGGAGGGAGGCATCATCGAGATGCCGATGCCTATTCATCACTCCAACGCCATGTTGATCGACCCGAAGAGCGGCGAGCCAACCCGGATTCGCCGGCAACGGGACCAGGACGGAACGGTGGAGCGCATCGCCGTGAAGTCGGGACAATCCATCCCGAGGAACCGATAGGATGGCCAAGACGACGTCCGCCAAAGGCGGCAAGAAGGCGGCTACCGATCCAGCGCCCAAGGCGACTGAGGGTAAGCCCCGGTTGCAGGAGCACTACGAGCAAGTGGTGAAGGCCAAGTTGGCGACCGAGTTCGGGTTCACCAACCCCATGCAAGTCCCTCGGCTGAGCAAGATCGTGCTCAACGTCGGAATGGGAGAAGGGGCCAAGAACATGCGGCTCCTCGAATCGGTGGCCGAGGAGATGGGCGCCGTAACCGGGCAGAAGGCCGTGATCACACGCGCCAAGAAGGCGATCTCGAACTTCAGCCTGCGCGCCGGCATGCCCATCGGTGTCCGGGTGACGCTCCGCGGCGCCAGAATGTACGAGTTTCTCGACCGCTTCATCACGGTGGTGGCGCCGCGGATGCGGGACTTCCGCGGCATGTCCGACAAGAGCTTCGACGGCCGGGGGAACTACTCGATCGGGGTCAAAGAGCAGATGATTTTCCCCGAAATCGATTTCGACAAGGTTGAGAAGATCCACGGCATGGACATCACCATCGTCACCACGGCCAGCCGCGATGACGTGGCCATGGCGCTGCTGCGGGAATTTGGATGGCCATTCCGGGGTGAGACGCCGCCGCTACAACTGCAGTTGGCAGGGTAAGGTCGCCGGAACGGAACACCAGGAGAGTTGCAAGAGGAAAGGCTGAGGAGAGGGAAGGCCCTCTCACGACTCATGCCTCACCTCGCATCTAAGGAGTAAGGATGGCAAAGGCAAGTTGGCTCCAACGGGCCAAGCGCAAACCCAAGTTCAAGGTTCGGGCCGTCAACCGGTGTTGGCGGTGTGGGCGTTCACGAGCATTTCTGCGGAAGTTCGGACTGTGCCGAATCTGTTTCCGGGAACTGGCACTTCGGGGACACATCCCCGGCGTGCGCAAGGCCAGTTGGTAGTGAGGACATCAAGCATATGAGCATGACAGATCCCATCGCCGATATGTTGACGCGGATCAGGAACGCCTGCTCGGCGGGCCACAAGCGAGTCGACATTCCGGCATCGAAGTTCAAGACCGAGTTGGCCCGGCTGCTGAGGGACAATCACTATATCGCCGACTTCAAGATGTTGAGCGATGGTGAGCGAGGCGTCCTCCGGCTGTACTTGAAGTACCACAACGAACTGCCGGTAATCAGGGAGCTGCACCGTGTGTCGGCTCCGGGCCTCAGGCGGTACGTGAAGTATCGTGAAATCCCCAGAGTCAAGAACGGCCTGGGAATGGCGATTCTGTCGACGCCGAAGGGGCTCATGTCGGATAACGACGCCCGTACGGCCCACCTCGGCGGCGAACTGGTCGCCGTGGTCTGGTAGGGGACGCCATCATGTCACGCATTGGAAACCAGCCGATACCGGTCCCCCAGGGGGTCTCGATCGACCTCAAGGGATCGCATATCACCGTCAAGGGTCCCAAGGGCGAATTGCACCGGGATTTATCGCCTGAAATGACCGTCACTTTGTCCGATGACATCATCAGGGTTGCCAGGCCCTCGGATACGTCGCGCCACAAAGCACTGCACGGCCTCACCCGGTCTTTGGTGGCCAACATGGTTGAGGGAGTGCACACGGGGTTCATCAAGACGCTGGAGATCCAGGGTGTTGGTTATCGGGCAGAACCGAAGCCGTTCGGCATCACCTTGATCGTCGGGTACTCGCACACGGTTGATTACAAGGCGCCCGAGGGCGTCAAGATATCCGTCGACGGGACCACCATCGTCAACGTCGCCGGGGCGGACAAGGAAACCGTCGGCCAGGCCGCGGCCGAGATCCGGTCCATTCGGCCCCCCGAGCCCTACAAGGGCAAGGGCATTCGCTACAAGGGCGAACACGTACGCCGCAAGGCCGGCAAGACAGGAGCGAAGTAGACATGCGTCGGATTCACGCGCCCAAGACTCGCGCCGAGCAGCGGTATCGCCGGCACTTACGGGTTCGCAAGAAGGTGCACGGGACTCCCGACCGGCCACGGTTGGTTGTGTTCCGTTCGCTCAAGCACATATATGCCCAGTTGGTCGACGACACGCGTGGTGTCACCCTCATGGGGGTCAGCGACCAGAGCGAAGGCGTTACCGCCAAGGACGGCGGCAAAGTTGGCCGGGCCAAGGCTGTGGGCGAGGCCCTGGCCGCCAAGGCCAAAGCCACCGGCATAAGCTCGGTGGTATTCGATCGTGCAGGTTACCGCTACCATGGACGCGTGCAGGCCGTCGCCGACGGCGCGCGCGAAGGTGGATTGGAGTTCTAGATGTCGGAAGACCAGGAAAAGACCCCCGCAGCCGAGCCGGACACGGCGCCGGCGACCCCCACCCCCACTCCCAAAGCGGATGCGGAAACGCCCGCCAAGGAGGCGGCTGAGGCCCCGGTCACCGCCCCGGCCACTGCCGAAGCCGACACGACTCGCCGCCCAGCCGGGGAGCAGCAACGGTCCCCGGATCGCCGTGGCGGCGGCGGTCGTGGTGGTCGTGGCGGGCGCGGCGGGCCGCGTCGTGATCGTGGTGATCGCGACCGGGGCAGTGACCTGATCGAGAATGTGGTGACGATCAATCGTGTCGCCAAGGTGGTCAAGGGTGGTCGCCGGTTCTCCTTCAACGCGCTGGTGGCGGTGGGAGACGGCAACGGCAAGGTCGGCATGGCAACGGGCAAGGCCAATCAGGTAGCCGAGGCGGTGCGCAAGGCGGTGGAAGCGGCCAAGGGCAACATGGTCGAGATTACGCGTACCGGGGGCACCATCCCGCACGAAATCATCGGACAGGCTGGCGCGGGGCGTGTTCTGCTCAAGCCGGCGGCGTCCGGCACCGGCGTCATCGCCGGTGGCCCGGTCCGCTCGGTTCTCGAGTGCGCCGGGGTGGCCGACATTCTGACGAAGTGTCTCGGGTCGACCAATCCGCACAACATGGTCAGGGCCACCATGGATGGACTGACACGTTTGGTGTCGGTGCAGGAGGTGGCTCGGGCTCGGGGCATAGAGGTGAGCGACATTCACTATCGGCCCCGGCAGGAGGTCTAGGTGGCAACGACGAAGAAAGCCAAGGCTCCGGTGACGTTATCGGTCAAGCAGGTTCGCTCCGGTATCGGGCGCTCCGAAACCATGCGGCGGACCCTCCGTTCACTTGGGCTGCGCCATCACCAGCAAACTGTGACCGTCCAGGATACCCCATCCATTCGGGGCATGTTGGACAAGGTGCGACACCTCATCAAGGTGACGCCGGTCGAGGAGAAATAGATGAGTGACAATCAGGAGACCGGCACGGTCACCCTGTCTACGCTCCGGCCCCCGAAGGGCTCTACCCGCAACCGGAAACGCGTGGGACGGGGTCCGGGTTCAGGCCTGGGCAAGACCTCCGGTCGGGGGCACAAGGGGCACAAGGCGCGTTCGGGTGGCGCTACCAACCCCGGCTTCGAGGGCGGTCAGATGCCGATATACCGGCGGCTGCCGAAGCGGGGCTTCAAGAACCCCAACCGGGTCGCGGCTCAAGCCGTGAATGTGGCGCAGTTGAAGCGGTTGCCGGACACCGATGTGACACCGGCGGCGCTCTACGCGGCCGGTCTCATCGGCAAGCGTGGGGCGCCGGTAAAGGTTTTGGGGAGTGGTGATGTTGACCGGGCCTATCAGATGAGCGGCGTGGCGCTGTCGGCCACGGCCCGCTCCAAGATCGAGGCGGCTGGCGGGAAGGTCGACGACTAGTGACCGCGCCGCGCGTACCGGCGATGGCGATGGATCCGGAGCTGAAGAAGAAACTCCTCTTCACCCTGCTCGCCCTCGTCCTCTATAGAATCGGTGCCCACATTGCCGCCCCTGGCGTCAATGTTCAGGCACTCTCCGATTTCATCAAAAACTCGGCCGCGGCCGGTTTCTTTGGCCTGTACGACATGCTCGGGGGCGGGCTGTCCCGCGCCACCGTGTTTGCACTGGGCATCATGCCCTTCATCTCCTCTTCCATCATCTTCCAGTTGGCCGGCGGTGTGGTTCCCTCGGTCGGCAAGATGCAGAAGGACGAAGAGGGACGTAAGAAGCTCACCCAGTGGACGCGTTACACCACCGTCGTAATCGCGCTATCCCAGTCTTACACCTACGCGCTGTTCACCGAGTCAATTCCCGGGGCGGTTGCCAGCCCCGGCCTGGCTTCAAGGCTCGTAATGGTGATTATCCTCACAACCGGCGCCATCTTCGTGATGTGGCTGGGTGAGCAAATTACCGAAAATGGTATCGGGAACGGCGCCAGTTTGCTCATCACCTTCTCGATTCTCGAGCGGCTGTGGCCGGGCACCCTCCAGCTGATCGGGTTCGTAACCGAAGGGATCGTGTCCCTGGCGGCCGCCACGGCCTACGTGGCAGTGTTGCTCGGCGCCATCGCTGCCGTGACGGCCATGACCATCGCGGCGCGTCGCATCCCGATCCAGATTCCTCGAAAGGTCATGGGACGAGGACGTATCCAGGAAGGGCGTAAGAGCTTCATTCCCATCCGGATGCTGACGGCCAACGTCATGCCGATCATCTTCGCCCAGACACTGATCATCGTACCCGGGACGTTGGCAAGCTTCGCCGGCAGCGAGACGTTGACGGAAGTCGCCAACTTCTTCGTGCCCGGAAGCATTCCATACGCCATTCTGTTCGCGGTGATGATCGTGCTGTTCACTTACTTCTACACCTCGATCATCTTCAACTCGGTCGATCTGGCTGAGAACCTGAAGAAGCAGGGTGGGTTCATTCCGGGTGTGAAGCCCGGGGCGGCCACCGCGGACTATATCGACGGCGTGTTGGCCCGAATAACCCTGCCCGGCGCCCTGTTCCTGGCCGCGATTGCGCTGCGTCCTGCTGGATACGATCTCGCGCATCGAGCAGCATCGTCAGTTGCGCCAGTACGATGGTTTCATGCGATCGGGACGCGTCAAGTTCCGCGGACGTCAAAGAGGATTCATGTAAGACAGCTGACAGCTGCCGTACAGACGACACGACGGGCGGTGGCGGATGACAGTACTCCGCCACCGCTCTTGCCTTTCCAGAAAGAACCACGCGCATGGACATATTATTGATGGGCCCTCCAGGGGCCGGCAAAGGAACCCAAGGTGTTCGGCTGGCAGAGCGGCTCGGTTTGCCAAAGTTCGCCACAGGTGATCTCCTGCGAGACGCCGTCAAGCG
>JBDHMR010000012.1:0-11336 GCA_039656035.1 Gemmatimonadota bacterium | reverse complement strand
ATAGGCGGTAAGGCGGAAAGGCGGTAGGGAGGGAGGGTGGTAGGGCGGTCAGACCGCCTGACCGCCCTACCGCCCGGCCGCCCGCTCCTTCAGACTCGCCGCGAGCTCCTCCAGTTCCTCTTTCGTCCGCCCCTCGAACACCCTCTGGCACACCAGGCCATACTCATCGCACAGGCGTTGGCATGCGGGACCCTGTACGGCTTGGTCGGCCATCTCGAACAGCACGTGGTCTTCCTTGTTGATGTGACCGCGGATGAGGTGCACGTACCCGGTGGCCGCGTTGCGCAATTTGGTCAGTGCTTCTTCATCGCCGGCCCGGGCGTCGTCGATGGCGCCGGCCATGATCTTGGCGAAGGCCCTGCCCTGTTGGTGTTCGAACAGCATGACGGCGATGGGCCCCTGGTCGTGCGGCATGCCGCGGGCTTCCAGCGCCGGGAACAGGAGGTCTTCCTCCTTGCCGTGATGGCAGGCGTCGGCAAACAGGCGGATGAACGCGATGCAGTCGGCCATGGCGTCGAAGTCGGTGTCGCCGGATTCGCTGCGTGAGACCAGAGTCTCAAGCGCGTCGGCGACTTGCAGGATGAGTTGGTGTTCGGCTCGGAGTCTGGAAGTAGCGCTTTCGGTCACGGTGTCGCCTCGATCAGTTGTACGTGAGTCGTGGGTTAAGAGCGATGAGGTGTTGGCGACCTGCCCCCGCGGCTCTCGCTGCCCCCGCTTACTCCACTTCCAACACCCACACATCACTTTCGTGCGAGCCGAGCGTCATGTACAGCTTGCGGCCGTTGGTGGTGAAGCCGTAGCGGGTGGGCTGGCGGTTGGGATCGTCGAACTCGAGGATGAGTTGCGGTTCTCCGCCCTCGATGATCGACCAGACGGCCCAGTCGGACGGGGTCGATGCCAGGTAGTAGATGGTGCGGCCGTCGGGGTGCCAAGCCACCAGCTCAGGTCCGAATCCGGGTATCGTACTTGGCACAAGTAGGCGGCGCGATCCGCCTTCGGCTGGGATGACGTAGAGTCCTTCATCGTTGGTGAAGGTGATTAGATCGCCCCGGGGGGACCATCGGGGAAATTGACCCGGTGTTTCCAACGAATGTCGAGAACCGTCGGACAGCGACAGGATATAAAGCTCGTCAGCGACCGCACCCGCGAACACCTCGAACACCAGAGCGCTGCCATCGGGAGCCCAGTCGGCGTCCAGGTCCTGCTCCGGCCCGGTGGTACGCCGTTGGTTGCCGGTGCCATCGCGGGACATGGTGAAGAGGTCTCGATTGCCGCTTCGCATGGAGTGATAGACGATACTGCTCCCGTCGGCTGAGAACTTCGGCGTGAAGTCCGGCGCGGAATCAGACGTCAGACGAAGCGGCTCCCATTCGCCGACGGCCACCGTGTAGATGTCGTAGTTGCCGCCCCGATTGGAGGCGAACACGAGGGTGCTCCCGTCTCGCGTGACGTCCATACCCTCGACGATCTGGTTGCCACGCGTGAGAGGCACGGCCGCTCGCGTTGATCCGGGGGGATTGGAGGGGAGGTCGACTGCCCATACGTTGGATGAGCTGGCCAGCGACGTGTACGCCAGGCGGCGCCCATCGGCACTTACGGTGAAGGTGTGCACATCGAGGCCCGTGGTCAGCCGCCGTGGGTCACGGGTCGGCTCCATCGAACCAGACAGTGCCACCTGGTAGATGTCGCGGGCGCCGTCGCGATCGGACACCCACAGCAAGGTGCGCCCATCAGGTAGCCACTGGGGGCTGACGTCGAGTGACGTCCCATCGGTAATGGCCACGACCGGGCCACCATCAATCGGTGAGATGGCAATCGAGGAAACCCCTTCATTGGCGAAGTCGGTCGTGCCGAACACGAAGATCGCATTATCCCTCACATACGCGACCCACTCGCCATCCGGTGAGATGACCGGTGAGTAGTGTTCGCCCACATCGGTGATGGCGATCCGCTCACCGGTGGCCACGTCCTGGGAGTACATTCGGCCGGGCCAGCCAAGGGGATATACCACCCTGCTCCCACCATCGGCCCAATCGAACCCCATGTTGAGCCTGCCTTGGGCAGCTTGCTCTGTGTCGTCAGGTTGGTACCGGACCAACGGCCGGGCCGGGCCGCCGAGGGCACCGACGACGGCGATGACGCTATCGGATCGTTGATAGGCGATGTCACTGCCGTTGGCCGACCAACGGGGCGATCGATGGTTGATCGTGGAATCGTCGGTCAGCTGGATGGTGCGCCCCCCGCCGATCTGGCGCACGAATATCTGCATGTTCGTGGGCGAGCCGGCGGCATAGGCAATCATCTCACCATCAGGAGAGATGGCCGGGTCGACTTCCAGACCGGGATCGAGGGTCACTTGGCGAGCCGCACCGATAGTGAGCGCCTCCACTGCCCCGCCTCCACGGGACATCACCACCACCGCGGCGACCACCAGTACCCCAGCGGCGGTCGCCGGCAACAGCCAACGACGCTTGGCCGCGGCCGTGGGGGCCGGCGCCGGCCCCGGCGACGCCAGGGCCTCGGCGAACTGCGCCGCCGGACTGAACCGATCGGCCGGGGTCTTGGCCATGGCCCGCTGGATCACCCCAGCCACTTCGGCGGGCACCGCCGGCCGGATGCTGGTGATGGCTGGGGCCTCGGCGGTCATGTGTTGGTGGATCACGCTCTCGGCCGTCGGTCCGGTGAACGGCGCCTGTCCGGCCAGCATCTCGTAGAGAAGACAGCCAAGCGCATAGAGATCCGAGCGGCCATCGACGTCCTCTTCCCCGGCTGCCTGCTCCGGACTCATGTAGGACGGCGTGCCGACCGCCATGCCGGTCTCGGTCAGTTTGTCACCACCGGCGGCGCTCACCGCGCGGGCGATGCCGAAGTCAGCGACCACGGCGTGGCCACTGGAAAGGAGAATGTTTTCCGGCTTGATGTCCCGGTGGACCACACCGTGCGAGTGGGCGTAGGACAGCGCGTCGGCCACTTCGCGAGCTATGCGGAGAGCGTCTTCGATCGGAAGCTGTTTCTCTCGATCCAGTCGGTCACGGAGTGACTCGTCCTCGGCCAACGGCATGACGAAGAACAGGAACCCGTCAATTTCGCCGGAGTCGTGGAGTGGAAGGATGTGGGGATGACTCAGCCGGGCGGCGGTTTCGATTTCGCGGAGGAAGCGCTCCTTGCCCAGCACCTCACCCAGCTCCGGGTGAAGGACCTTGACCGCCACTTGCCGATGATGCTTGACGTCCTCGGCCAAATACACCGTCGCCATACCGCCGCGACCGAGTTCCCGGTCGATGGCGTAGCGCCCCTCGAGAGCGCTTCGGATGCGTTCGGCGGTATCAGGCATAGGGCTATGGGCTATTCGCCGCCGCCACGGCTTCCCGGACTACCGTGAACCAATTCTCGATCAATACCAGATCGCTCCCCGATTGGGTGGCACCGGTACTGACCGGCCGAACGATTAGGACCCGTTGACCGTCGGCTTGGACGTCAAAATAGTGGCTGTCGTCGTTCAGAATCGCGTCGGCGATACGGAACAGCCTGCGGCGTTCCCCGACCTGGAATGACCCTGCGGTTTCGACCTGTGCCACCAGAACGTCGCGCGCCAGCGTCCGGTACCACAGCTCCGTGCCATCCTGGGACCAGGTCGGCTCGATACCACCGTCAATCGACACCTGCCACAGCCCATCTCCCGTGTTGGGAAAGGGTCTCACGTAAACTTCCTTGCGGCCGGTCTCATTGGAAGTGTACGCCAGCCAGCGCCCGTTGGGCGATACCATGGGCGACGTCTCCTCGTACGGCGTAGCCACCAAGGTCACCGTCGTCGTGTCGCCACTGAGCCGCCGGGCATAGATGTCTCCCCGGCCGACGGCAAGGTCATCGGTGCGGAACACGACCCACTCACCGTCGGGCGAAAGCCGGCCCTCGAACACTGGGCGCGCTTCTGCTGCCAGTTTAGTGGGCTGCCCACCCCCGTCGGCCTGCATACGCCACAACTCCATCTTGCCCGACACGTCCGAAACGTAGAGGATGTCACTCCCGTCAGGACTCCAGCTGTGTCGAATGTGCTGACTCTCATCGAAGGTCAGGCGCGAGAGCGGTCCGTCGGGGAGGCGTTTGATGTACAGGTGATTGATACCCGTCGCCTCTTCGACCAATCCGACCACCAGCCGGGTACCGTCCGGCGAAAGACTCGGACCACTGTTGCTTACGAATTGGGCCGTCCAATTCGAATCGGGCACCGTCACTCGGCCGCTGCGATCGACCCACACCACTTGGCTCTCGGCCGTGGTGACATTCGCCTGGCCGGCGACATAGATCACGGTGCCATCGGTACCCACCACGATATCGGTCAGCCCTTCTCCAGTCTGGGCGCCGGTCATCACCGGAACGGCGGGTCCAAACGTCGTGAGCGTGGCGAGGTCGAACGGTGTGGCAAACACCCCGCCGTCGAGACGACTGTACACCAGGATGCCGGGGGGCACGTACCACGCTCCGGCCGCCTGCTCCACCAATAGGCGCACTGCACCGGTTTCGATATCGAGCGCCAGGACCTCACTGCGCGCGCAGGCGTCGTTGGGACACCCCGTTACGAGGAGCGCCCGCCTTCCGGGAATCGCGGCAATCCGGCTAAAGCTCCGGCCGAGGTCGTCTGAGTTGGCCAACCGCTGTTGCGGGCCACCAGTGTCACTCACCATCAAGAGGAGTTCGCCCCGCGCCCCCTGGCGATCCACCGTTCCTCCCACAAAAGCGATCGTGCCATCGTCCAACCAGACCCCCGGCACGGCGGAGCCGCCGGAATCCGACACAGTGACGGCCGAGCCGCCGCGGCGGGGGACCTTGAGAAGACGGCCCGCCGCACTGAAGGCGATCCATCGGCCATCGGGGGAAAAGAATGGGGCGAAGCCTCCTTCAGTCCCCGCCAACGCAACGGGCTCCAGTTCATTCCGCTCTTTGAGCCACAAGCGGTTCCCTCCAAGGGAGTCCACGAAGACCATGGCGGACCCGTCCGGGGCCAGAGCCAGCTCCCTGGGCAGCTCTCCACTCACCATGGGCTCGTCTCCGCTCACCAACGGCCGACTCGTGAGTCGGATATGGTGGTACGACGGCTCGGCCGACGACGATGACGTGTCTCTGTTCCCGAGCGCCCAGACAACCACCAGAAGCATGACGGCCGAAACGCCGGCGAGACCAATGGCAAGTCGTTTCCACCGACCGGACACTTCCGCAATCACCAATGGCACAGGGGTTCGTGCCCCGGCAAACGACGGATTGGCCAGCGCCGAGGCAAAATCGGCCGCGCTGGCGAACCTATCGGCGGGCAGTTTCTCCAGGGCAGCGAGCGTGGCCGCTTCAACGTTGACCGGAACGGTCCCTCGCCTGGCGGTCAGCGGGCGCGGACTCTCGGTCACCACTTGAGCCACGATCGCCTGCGCCGTGGGGCCATTGAACGGCGGCTCGCCCACCAGCATTTCGTAGAGCACCACCCCCAGCGCGTAGACATCGCTCCGGGCAGTAATTTCCCGCTCGCCCATGGCCTGTTCGGGACTCATATAGTGTGGCGTGCCCAGGCTCATGCCGGTTTCGGTCATGCGAGTGGCGCCGGCTCCACTGGCGGCCAGCGCGATGCCGAAGTCGGCCACCATGGCCTGTCCCTCGTGCAGCAGGATGTTCTCAGGCTTGATGTCCCGGTGGATGACGTCGTGCCGGTGGGCGTAGTCGAGCGCGCTGGCCACTTGGCTGGTGAGGCGGACGGCGTCGTCTATGGGAAGTTGTTTTTCCCGGTCCAGTCGGTCGCGGAGCGATTCACCCTCGATGTACGGCATGACGTAGAACACCGTACCCTCGACTTCTCCGGAATCGAACAACGGAAGAATGTGGGGGTGTTGCAGATTCGCTGTGGTTTCGATCTCGGCCAGGAACCGTTCGGCTCCGATGACCGCCGCCAGTTCGGGCCGCAGCACTTTGAGCGCCACCTTGCGCTTGTGTTTGAGGTCGTCCGCCAGAAACACGGTAGCCATGCCGCCGGCGCCGAGTTCACGGTTGATGGTGTAGCGGTCGGCCAGGGCTGTGGTGAGTCGCTCGGGATTCGTCATGGGGCGGTAAAGGGTGGACAGTGAACGGTGGAGGGACGGCTATCGGCTGACAGCTGTCGGCTGTCGGCATATTGCCCCCGCTGCCCTGCGGCCCCGCTGCCCCGCTGACACCTCATTGCTCACCCAGCTCCGCAAACAGATTCGTCACCACCACCACGCTGCGCTCACCTTCACTACTGCGCAGCATGACGAAGCGGTCGCCATCGGGATGGATGTCATAGTTGACATGCATCGGGTTCGGCACATAGGCGCCCTCGAACAACACACTGCGTGTGCCGATGGTGAGCGGTGGGCCAGGGTCGATGGCGACACTCATGATTCGGTCCCCCGAACGGTAGAACAGCTCTCGCCCCGACGGCGACCAGAGCGGCTCCGTGCCCCCACCGTCGGACACGAGCCACTTACCCGTGGTATCGGGAAACGTCCGCAGGTAGACCTCCGATTCGCGGCTCTCGTCGGAAACGTAGGCCAGCAATTTGCCATTCGGGGCGATGGCCGGAGCTCGTTCGTGGTGATCGGTAACCAGCAGCGGCGCGGCCTCTCCCGTGACCATGTCCAGCAGCCACAGATCCCTGCCCGTCAGGGAGTCGTTTTGGCGAAACACGGCCAGCCGGCCATCGGGACTGAATTCGAGGTCCCACTGGGACTGCTCTGTGCCGTACACCAGCGTCGCCGAACCAGTGCCGTCGGCCGAGCGGCGGTAGAGATCGTTGCTGTTTGCCTGTCCCCTGGAGTAGATCAAGCTGCGACCGTCAGGGGACCATGTCGGATAGTAGTTGTTGTCTTCGAAGGTGAGTCGCTGTAACGAACGCCGACCGATATCGAACACCCACAGATGGAACCCCTGCTCACCGATGACCACCGCGATGCGATCACCGGCTGGGTCGTAACGAGGCGTCCCGAAAGCCCTGGCGTCGGGGATCAACAAATACTCACGACCACTACGGTCGATCTCCACCAGTTGGCGCTGAAAGTCTCCTTCGCGGGTGTAGATCAGAGTACCTGTCGCGGAGAGGGCAAAGTCATTGACGGCGTATGGCTCCAGCCCGACATCGGTTTCGAGTATTCTGGGCTCCCCGCGCACCGTCCGAGAACCAAGATCGTAGCCCACCGCCCATAGTGTGTCGCCCAAGGCGAACAGGATGTGCCCGGAGGCCGCATAGACCGGGCGAGTACCCGTGAACAGGGTTTGATACGCGCCCGTCTCACGGGAAAGCACCGCAACGCGCGAACCCGTTTCGGTCCGCAGAGAAAAGAGTACGTCGCTGGTACCCGGAATGGGGGACGGCCAGGCGTGACCCAATTCTCCCCGCGCGGTATCCGGCACGGTGAGGGACACCGGTTCGCCGCCATCGACCGGGACGGTGCTGAGACCTCCCGTCTCTGATGAGGTGTACACCAGAAGGTCGTCGTGCGTCCATCCACCGGAAAAAGCACCCCGCTGGCCCAGTGAGACAATGCTCCCATCCGCCAGATTGAGGGTCTTCAACCCTTCGGGACTGGTGAAACCCACCCTCGACCCGTCCGGGGAAAAGAATGGGTTGCCGCCATTTTCGGTGCCGCGCAGCAGGCGGGCCCGGAAGTTGTCGAAGCGCCGGTGGTACAGCACCCTCCCATTGGGGCCGGTGCCGACGTACACGAAACTGGACCCGTCCGGCGCCACGGCAATCAGCTTGAGCGGCGCGAGGCCGAATTGTTGATGAGCCGGAAACAGCGCTATCGAGCGAGTAGTCGTCCCGGGTGGCACGTGGGACGGGCTGAGCAAGGCCCAGGCGGCAACCGCTATCGCTGCAACGGCAACGACTACCGCCGTCACAATCGGCGCTCGGGAAGGTCTCGGTGCGTCCTCACCCACAGCCGGATGCGAGAAGGTGCCGGACGTCCACTCTTCGGTCGGCCGAGCGAGGGCGTCGGCGAATTCCTGTGCGCTGGCGAAGCGGTCGGCCGGGAGGCGCTCTACCGCCTTGTGGATGGCGCCGGCGATACCGGGCGGAACGCTGCGCCGCTTGCCGGTAATTGGAGGCACATCCTCGGTGACGACCTTCGTCAGAATTGCCTGAGCGTTGGGGCCCGCATGGGGGGCTTCGCCGGCCAACATTTCATAGGCCACACAGCCCAATGAGTACACGTCACTGCGAGCGTCCACTTCCCGGTCGGCCATGGCCTGCTCGGGGCTCATGTACTGTGGCGTGCCCAGCGACAACCCGGTTTCGGTCAAACGCGACCCGCCGGCGTTGCGAACGGCCAGGGCGATGCCAAAGTCGGCCACCACCGCCTGGCCGTCGTGCAGCAGGATGTTCTCTGGCTTGATGTCGCGGTGGATGACGTTTTGGCGGTGGGCGTAGTCCAGCGCGCTGGCCACCTGGCGGGTCAGTTCCACCGCGTCGTCGACCGGCATCTCGTGTTCACGTTCGAGGCGCTGTCGTAGCGTCTCGCCTTCGACGAAGGGCATGACGTAGAACAACAACTCGTCCGCCACCCCGGAATCGTGCAGTGGAAGAATGTGGGGATGCTGTAGGTTGGCCGTGACCTTGATTTCGGTGAGGAACCGCTCGGCACCCAGAATGGCGCCAAGCTCCGGATGCAGCACTTTAAGCGCCACCTGACGGTCGTGCTTCTCGTCCCGGGCCAGGTAGACAGTGGCCATGCCGCCGCGGCCTATTTCGCGCTCGACTTGGTAGCGGCCGGTGAGGGCGGATTGGATGCGATCGAGGATATCAGTCATAGGGCGTTATCGGCGGGGCGGCGTGGCGGCCGGGCCGCGGGGCGGCCGAGTCCTCAGAGCCGGTCCTTGCCGCCGGCTACGGGCCGGCGAGGTGCTAACCAATGGTGCACGATGAGGTGATGTAGTGGTCGAGTAACAATACCGTTTGTCGGGTCGATTGGCCAGCACCGGCCGAACCTCGTCGGGTTGCGAAAGTGGCCGTGAAATATGAACTTAGCTACCACATGACCGACCTCGAGCGCCTCACAGCCGCACTGTCAGACCGCTACGCCATCGAGCGCGAAGTCGGCGCCGGAGGCATGGCGACCGTATACCTGGCTCAGGACCTCAAGCACGATCGCCAAGTAGCGATCAAGGTCCTGAACCCGGACCTGGCCCAATCCCTTGGGGCGGCGCGGTTCCTCGCCGAGATCAAGGTCACGGCCCGGCTGTCACACCCGCACATCCTGCCGCTGCTCGATTCCGGCGAAGCCGACGGCTTCCTGTTCTACGTCATGGCGTACATCGATGGCCCCACCCTGCGGCAGCACATCACCGACCAGACAGTACTCCCCGTCGAGGAAGCGGTAACCATCGCGGTCGACGTGGCGGCGGCCTTGGCATACGCCCACGACGAGGGCGTGGTTCACAGGGACATCAAACCGGAAAATATTCTGTTCTCGGGCGGCAAGGCCGTCGTGGCCGACTTCGGCATCGCCCAGGCGCTCTCGGCGGCCGGCGGCGACCGCATGACCCAGAGCGGACTGGCCATCGGTACTCCCACTTACATGAGCCCCGAGCAGGCGGCCGGCGATGCGGTCGATGGGCGCAGTGACGAGTACGCCTTGTCGGCGTTGCTCTACGAGATGCTGGTGGGGGAACCACCCTATACCGGCCCCAACGCCCAGGCCATCATCACCAAACGAGTAACCGACCCGGTGCCGTCGGCCCGGCGGCTACGAGAGACCGTCCCCCAGGTCCTGGATGGGGCCATCTCCAAGGCGCTGGCCAAACACTCGGCCGACCGGTATCCGACCATGGCGGAGTTCGCCACGGCCTTGGCCAGCTACGATGAGGCGGACCGCAAGTCTACGGGGACCAACCCGCTGGTCATTTACGGTATCGGGTTCGCCGTGATCGTCGCCGTGGCACTGGGACTCACGTTTGCCTTGTCTCGTTCCTCACGCCCAGGGGGCACGGGCTCGGCGAGCAACATGGAACGCATCGTGGTGTTCCCGTTTTCGGTCCGCGGAACCAGCGAAATAGCCTATCTGGGCGACGGCATGGTGGACCTCTTGAGCACCAAGCTCGACGGGGCCGGCAACTGGCGTAGCGCCGATCCCCGGGCGGTCATGAGCGCGGTGACCCAGGAAGGGGGAGGCCAGCCCAGTCCGGAGCGCGGCGGTCAAATGGTGGAAGATCTGGACGCCGATCTGTACGTGCTGGGCAACATCGTCGAAGTCGGCGGGTCAATGCTGATCGACGCGGCCTTGTACCGGCCTGGCCAGAGCAGCGACCCCATCGCCTCGGCTTCGGCCGAAGGAAATAGCGACCAGGTGCTGACTTTGGTCGACGAACTGGCCGCCGAGCTGCTACAGGGTCAATCCGGCGGCAGCGGCGAGCGCCTGACACGACTGGCGTTGGTCACTACCGATTCGCTTCCGGCGCTCAAGTCGTATCTCAACGGTGTCCGGGCGTTCCGGGCCGCCAGGTTCCCCGAAGCGTGGACCGCCTTCTACAATGCGGTGGCGGCCGATACGGCGTTTGCCTTGGCATGGTACCAGCTGAGCGTCACTGCAGACTGGCTGTTGCGCACCGATCTCTCTCCCTGGGACGCCTCCAACCGGGCCATGCTGTTTGCCGACCGGCTGACGGACCGAGATCGGCGGTTGCTCGAGGCTCTTCGTACCGTACGCAGCGGGCAAGACGATGAAGCCGAGCGCCGCTACCGCGCGATCCTGGGAAATTATCCGGACGACGTCGAAGCGTGGTTCCAATTGGGTGAACTGCTGTTTCACCTGGCACCGACGCGAGGCGGCCAATTGACATCGTCGTTCGAGGCGTGGCGCCAGGTGTTGCGCCTGGAACCGGATCAACCGACGGCCTTCATTCACATGGCCAGGGTCGCTGCCAGCATGCGGGATTCGGCCCTGCTCGATTCGATGTCCGGCCAGGTCCTGGCTTTGGTCCCCAGTGGAGACCGCAGTCTGGAAATGGAAATGCTTCGGGCGTTTTCGGGATCGGATTCCACGCGGCGGGCCCGAGCGAGCCGTCTGTTGCGAGCCGGATCGGAAGCCACCCTGGCACAGGTCCAATGGGCCGGGACGACATTTCTGCCCGGAATCGACGACGCCATCGCGGTCGCGAGCTTCATGACCGAGCGGCACCGCTCCGAGGAACTCCGTGTCGCGGGGTACATCACGCTGGCGAATCTTCACATGGGGAAAGGACAGCGGCAGAAGGCCTTGGCGCTCCTGGATGAGGCGGCGCGTCTCGACCCGAACGCGGCACTGATGAACCGGGCCTTCATAGAGCTGACGCTGTTTCAG
>JBDHMR010000011.1:0-11370 GCA_039656035.1 Gemmatimonadota bacterium | reverse complement strand
TCGCCTTCGGCGCGTTGCTGGTCGTGTCATGCAGTGAAGACGCCAACATACCGACCGACGACACGACCGCGGCCGTCGTCGGCGCCGACGATCTATCGTTCCCTCGTCGTGGGCAACTTCTGGAGCGCCTCGAAGCCGAGGGTGACGCCGAAACGCAGGTACTCCTCGAACAGGCCCGGGAGGCTCGTGCCGCCACCAAGGAAGCCTTCCAGGCCGGGGACAGGGAAGCCGCTCACGACCACGCCCGAGAGGCCCGGTCCTATATCCACCAGGCAATCGAGCGGACATTCCCCGAACTGGCAGAACGCATGGAACAGCGAAAGGCCGAGCGGGGAGACCGGGGAGTCAGGCACGGCCGCCATGGGGGCGGAGACGAGTCACGCCAAGAGGCAATGAGCCGACTCCGAGCCGAAGCGGATGAAGAGGCCACCGCCCTGCTCGATCAAGCCGCCTCCGCCCGGGTAGCCGCCAAGGAAGCACACCAGGCCGGCAACGAAGAGGAAGCCAAACGCCAGATGCAGAACGCGCGCGAGGCCATGCACGAAGCCATCACCCGAATCGACCCAGAGATGGCAGCCAGGATGGAGCCCCGAGGCAAACACCGAATGGAGCGCCGAAGCAAGACTCGTCAACCATAGGGAACATCAACCCAGCAAAGAAAGAAAAACCCAGGAAGCTCGAAAGCTCCCTGGGTTTCTCTCTCTGTCCTCATCACGCAACCAACCGCCCTCGCTGTCCCCGCTGCCCTCGCCGCCCCCGCTTACGGCACCGGCTGTTCCCGCTTGCGCAACAGAAACATTCCCTCGCGCATGCTGGTGACCACGATGACGCCGCTGGCGAAATACGGGTAGTTGCTGAAGGACCCGGAGAATCCGGGTACGTCCTCGCCGAACGGTACCGTGTCGAAGTAGCCGACTTCTACGGGAGCCGTGGGGTCGGAGATGTCGATCACCCGCATGCCCGCAACGTAATTTGACTGATACATGTACTGACCAAGGATGTACAAATTGTGATCGGTTGCGCCGGTCTCGCCCATGTATTCCGTGGCCAACACCGGGTCGTCGAGGTCTTCGATGTCCCACACGAGCGTGCGGGTCTGTGGTGCGTTCCCCGACAGCTCGTCCAACTCGTCACCCAGGAAGAAGTAGCGATGATCTGCTGAGATCCAGCCTTGGTGAGCGTATCCGACGTTGGGATACGCCGCTTGGGACAGAGCCACGGTGCTATCCTTGTCCGAGACGTCGGCGATGGACAGCGCTGTCTCGTTGGAGCCAAAGCAGATTTCCTTGCCCCGGTGCTCCACGTCCGGTCCCTGGTAGATGATGCATTGGGCGTCATGGCTGTAGCCGGTGCCGGATCTGCCGGTGTTGGGGTCGGCAAAGCATCCGGCAAACGTCGGGTTAGCCGGATCCTCGCGCAGGTCCATCATGTGCAAGCCCCCACCACACGTTTCCCCGCCGCCACTGGCGCCAACGACGTAGCCGAAGCCCGTCTCCTCGTTCATGACCATATTGTGCGCGCTGGCGATGCGATCGTAGTTGCCGGTCGCCCCGAAGGTGACGGGCTCTCCTGATACGCCGCGCAGTTGGCGCAGGTCGAAGATCTGTACGCCGTGCTGCCCAGCGTTGTCCGCCACGATATAGGCGTGATCCTGATACACCTTCACGTCCCGCCACAGAAGACCCGCTGTACCCTCGGTCTTGGGGAGTTCGCCAACGTACACCGGATACCCGGGGTCGCTCATGTCGACGAAGGCCATCCCGTCCGTACGACCCACCAGGGCGTACTCTTTGCCGGTTTCGCCATCCGTCCAGCCCCATACGTCGTTGAGCATGACACCACGCTCGCCACCGAGGTCAGCCACCGGCATGTAGGCTACCAGATCCACGTCGGCACAGGTGAAGGCGGCACTCATGCCCTCCTCACAGCGACGCATCTCGCCCGTGAGTGCCGGGATGCCGGGGCCGGCATCGAACACCTCGCCGGTCTCGGCCCAGCCACTATCCCCGCGCTCGAATACGAAGCCGACACCGGAAAACATGTCCGCGGCTGGAGCACCGAACACTGCCAAGTTGCCGTCGGCCGAGCCGGCGCCACCGAAGAACGTACCCATGCCGCTGGCAGTCACGGTCAACTCCTGCGCGTGCACCAGCGAATCACCCTCGTGGCGGAACACATGGACGGCGCCTTTTAGTCCACCTTGGGTCGGGGCACCGATCAAGAGATCGTCACCGCTGACCGCGATCGAGCTGCCGAAGAAGGACCGCGGTTGTGGAGTATCAGGAGTAATGACGTGGGCGCTTGACCACGTCCCCGTCGTGTCCAGGTGATAGGCCAGTACCGCACCGGCTCCGCCGTTGCTCGCCGGCGCGGACACCAGTGCGCCATGCTCCATGAGCGCCACCGCCAGTCCCTGCGTGACCAAGCCCTCTTCCGTGCTGGCGAGGGTGGCTTCCAGCAGCAACTCGTGGTTCTCCATATCCATACGATAGACATACGCCGCACCCGGCCGGAACGTCGGCGGCGGTCCGAACAACGAGGTGGCTCCGCCAGGGCCGGGCGCACCGACCAGCATGCGGCCAGCACCGACCGAAACCGCGGCGCCAAACCGGGAACCCTCCGCCAGGGAGTCGGGCTCCATGGTGTGGCGGAGCTGCCAGCCGTCCTCGTCGTGCTGGCCGAACACATAGGCGATGCCCCGACCGCCGTTGTGGCCCGGTGCGCCCACCACCGCCATGTGCCCCATGGCCACCACCGCCGATCCCAAACCGGCGCCTTCAAGGGCGTCATCCGTGGTCAACGTGTCTACCATAGCCCAGCCACCACCCTCACCCCGGTGATAGACATAGACCGCTCCAGCACCGGCGCTCGCCAACGGAGCCCCGACGACGAGCATGTCCCCGGCCACGGCTAGGCTCGTTCCGAAGCCATCCATTTCGCCCGCGTTGGGCGTGGCGATCATTGCCGTTTCGACCCAGTAACCATCGGCATCACGACCGAAAACGTGGACCCCAGCAGCCCGGGAAGGCGGCATGGGGAACCCGGGAAACGCACCAGGCCGGCCGACGAACAACTCGTCGCCACTGACCACGGCGGCGGAGGCAAAACCGATCACCCCGGCGGTCGAGGCGTCGGACGCCAGGGTCTGGGCCGCCAGGGGGGCGGCGAACAATGACAGGGAGGCAAACGCCAGCAGTATGCGAGACTTCATGATCTACCCTCTGAGGTATCGGCGAATCGTGTGAGACGAGCGGCGAATCTTACCTGCGGGCGGCTGGTCGCGCCAGTGAAGGCCCCCCAGAAGACGAGGGGCCCGAAGCTATACAGGGACAGGTTCCTGTCTCGCGGATTGCGGCGAACGTCTCTGAAGGGTCAGAGATGAAGAGGGCTCCAACACCAAGTGCCGGAGCCCCAAGGGTCCTTGTTAGATGAAGATTTCTTAGGGGACCGGAAACCCTAAGTCTCTGAGGTATAAGATGATAGCCGTGTAGGCGAAAGGGCAGCCGGCGCGTTTCTCTCGAAGCTCCTCGGGAATCGGCCATGAACCGATAACTACCTGGCGAGAACGCGCCCGTCGTCGTAGGCCGGCTACGGCAATTGCGGATTCTTCTCGATCACCAGCCCCAGCAGCCGATCCAATTCCCGCAGCTGTTCCTTCCCTAGGAAGCCCAACAGGGGCGTGGCGAATTCGTTGGCCGCCTCGTCGAGTCTTGCTAGCGCCTCGGCCCCCTCCGGACTCAACATGACGTGGACCACCCGGCGATCGTCCCCGTCCCGCTCCCGAGCCAGGTACCCGCGCTTGAGGAGCCGGTCCACCAAGCGGGTGACGTCGGGGTCACGATTGATCATCCGTTTGGCGATGGTGCCAACCGGAAGCCCCTGCTCGCCGGCGCCACGGAGAATCCGCAACAGATTGTACTGACTGAGACTCAGGTCTTCCCGGGACTTGAGGACGTGGGCCCAAGGATCTCGCAGCATGCGTGCGGCCATCCGGATGCTGAGGTAGACCTCCTGTTCCAAGGAGGCGAAGGGCTTGGTCTGATAGATGGCGCTACGGAGTGCTTTGGACATTGTCTAATATTATCCTGGCGGCGCGCTATTTCAAGAAGGCTTCAGCACGTCCGGGCATGTGCCGGACCTGCAAGTTTGGGACATAACAAGACCTAATTGGCAAGAAACGTTACATCAGCACCAAGCGCCACATGGCGGTCTGATACCATTAACTCGTTGTATTACAATCAATTATACGGTTTACACGGCGTGTCGTTTTCTTGGCATATGTGTTGCAAAATTGATCAGCGACCCAATCGCACCGGGCCTTTGTCGGCCCCCCGAACTAGGAGACGCATGCACATGAAGACCACGACCTTACAGCGGCTAGGCTGCGCGGCGGCCGTCCTGTTGGCCGCCTGCAGCGGGGACAATACCGGTCCCGGCGCGCCGGCGCCCGATCGCAACAGCCCCGGAACCGGAAGTTCCACGCTCCTGGTGACGGCCAACGTTGATGCATCCGACGGAGCCGCCGGCTTCGTCACCGATTTCACAGTCTCGGTGAGAGACGCCGCCGGCAACCCGGTTTCGGGAGCGGCGGTAGCCATCTCGAACAGCGGTTTCGGCGCGGTCTCCCTGGTGGAGACGGCCGCCAATTCCGGCGACTACGCGGCGACGCGCGCTTCCTTCTTCGGGGGAGACTTTGCGCTTTCGGTCGTCCGAGGGCAGGATGCGGTCCGCGACGTGGTACTGGGAGGACCTGGGGTCCACTCGATCACCGCTCCCGTTGTCAATGCCATCGTACCGGGGCAGCAATCGCTCACTGTCACCTGGAACGTGCCGTCCCAGGCCCTGAGCGCCGAGATCGAGACTCGCGACTTCGGGCCGACCGTCATCCAGGATAGCGGCACGTACGACATTCCCGCCGGTTCGAACGTGACTCGCTCCGATCAGCGGATCCGTCTGTTTCGTTTCAACGAAGTGAATCTTGCGGGCGGGCTCACGGGCTCGCGCTTCCGGATCAAGATCCGGCAGTCGGTCGAACCGGTGGTCGTTCAGTAGGGTTATTCTCGTCACCAAGGGTTCCTGGTAACTGTTGCCGGTTCGGTGGATGTCACATCGAGCCGGCAACATTGTCATGAAGGCCCAGCAGGAGTCCGATTCCACGCCCACGCCTCAAGCTAGTGGCTGAGATACCAGACATACGCCGCGACGGCATAGACCTGGGCGTCGCTCAGGTCGGCCCCTCCCCGCGGGGGCATGACCAGCCCGCTCAGCGATTCCTCCTGCGGTACTCCGGCCAGCACCTGGTGCAGGATCTCCAGATAGCCGCCCTTCGCGTGCAACCAGGTGCCGTCCGTCAAGTCAGGCCCGATGGCCCCGTGTGCGGTTGGGCCGTGGCAGCTGGAGCAGCGGCCCTCGCCGGTGAAGAGGCTCTGCCCGCGGTCGATCATCGCGGGTGTCACCCCTGGGGGGAGCGAATCGTTCCCGGTTCCGTGGGTCAGGTGCCAGACGTAGGCGGCGACGGCTTGCACTTCGTCTTCGTTGATGGTGCTACCACCTCGGGCCGGCATGGCGATCCCATTGGTAGACGCCGAGGCCGGCACGCCGTCCAGAACGACACCGAGAATGGCGAGATAGCTACCCTTGGCATGCCGCCAGTTTCCATCCGTCAGGTTCGGTCCCAACAGGCCGTGGGCGTCGGGACCGTGGCAGTTGTAGCACCCTCCTGCACCTTCGAATACCGCCCTGCCGCTCTCCACCAGCGCCATGGTGACACCGGGCGGCAGCGAATCGGCCGGTCCTTGCCCGGCCAACGGAGTGGCCGAGAACGACACTGCGAGGACCGCGGTAACGTTCCGGACTAGAGATGTTCCCATGTTGGCAACCTCGGTGGCGGAAGCGAGCTTGAAACGTCGCGGGCGCCGCGACTAGAACCGGCGTCGGATCTCCACGGAGAACCGGTCGACGGTCGTTCGGTCGACGTACGACCGCACCTCATGACTGAATCGCGCAAGCAGATTCAAGGACGCGAACCGCCAATCGAGATCGAGTGATCCCCCGAAGGTTCGATCCATACGAGCATTGCTATCGTCGAGGAACTGAACACGGAATACGCCCCTCAGGTTGAGGCGATCCGTGGCGTGCCATTGCGCGTAGGCGTTGGCCACGGCGCCGGTAAACCGCAGGCCGGTTCCCGTGTTTTGGAACCAACTGAGACTAACACTACTCTGGATGCGCGACGTCTGCGGGAGGATTATCGTTCCCCGCACTTCCAGGCGCGTACTGACGAAGTTCTTTGAGATCCGCCTCCGCCGCTCCAGGTCCAACAGGATCGGCCCGGCCGGAGTGAACGGCACGACAAAGCCAACATGGGTAAACATGTCATTGAATTCCGGGACGGCAAGGGTGGCCCCGGCGGGGACCGATTCGGTGCGGCGGGCGAATTGTTGCTGCCTGATCCTGAACCGGCCGGCGTTGAGCATCACGCTGTACGACCCGAGCACCGATTCGCTCTCCTGCTCGCCGACGAAGGTTATCCGATAGCTGGCCAGAGCGGCGGTCCCGGTGGCGATCCGTCCGCTCGGCAAGGCCCGGATCTGTACCAGATCGCCGATCGGCACCGCCACGTAGTCGAATTGGTCGACGTATAGGATGGTCTTGTCGCCGTTGGTGATCGTCAGGGTCGATAGGTCCACCTGCGGGTTGTTGAGCTCGAACGTCCTGCTGAGCGGTATCACATGCCGCTCGTCGAGGATGGCGAGGCTCCCCGTCGGCGAGCCGTCCGATCGCCGATTCTCGAAACCCAACGACGCCGACCCGGAAAGGCGTATCCGATTGGTGATCGGGAGGGACACCGAGGCTTGCGACCCTAGCGACCGCACGCGGGACCGGAGGCCCGAGAAACTGCCGTCGACGCCCGAGCCCCGGAGGCCCCACCCGAACCAATCGGTGGGCCGGTGGTTGACGTTGATCCCGTAGGTCAAGGTGCGCGATTTCGAAAGGTCGGTGGTGCTGTTGACCCAGCGCACGTTATAGGACGATCCGATCCGTCGCGTGTGTTGCAGATGGACATCCTCTCGCCAGGCGATCTGACTAGACACGAAACCGTCCCGTCTCCTGCTGTAGCCGACGTCTGACTGGAGGTGGCTCCCCTTCCCCCAACGAATCATGTGATTCACGGTGCCCTGTACGACCTCATACGACAGGCCCGTAAGCGGATTCAGGAAGTCGACGTACTCGACGCTGAGCCGGGTCTTCGAGCTGGTCCCGGTCAACGTGGTACGCCGGAGCCGGTCGACGGTCGCCGTCAGTGGCGCAACGGGCGATCCGGCCCAAATCCGGGAGGTCGACCGAGCCGAGTAGGACAGCCGCATGGGGAACACCCGGTTGGGCCATGACAAGTTGGCGTCGAACGTAGTGAACCGAAAGTCGCTGATGAGACCAAGGCCTCCACGTGACGATCCTGTGGAACGACCCCCCGCGAGCGTCAACGATACCGGCATGCGGGCGAACAGGCGCACGCTGCCGTCGAGATCCAGTTGCTGTGAAGAGATGGTGCCGATCTGCTGCGGGGACTTGTCCTGGCGGAACGTGGGCCGCAAGGTCACCGAGTAGGACAGCAGCTGAGGATCGAACAGCATTCCCTTGATGGGGATGGCGATCCACTGGCGGAACGTCAGAGTCCGGGATCCGATACCGTTGTTCGAACCCGTAAAGAAGCCGCGCACGCCGAGCCCCAGCTCACCGCGGCCCGCCGCGAGTTGGATTATCCGCTGCCCGGCGGCCTCCGCCGGCATCGCCAGCAGCAGGGCCGCGGCGCACAGCGCCGCCCGAATCCTATCCCGCTGCCTCCTCATCGACGTGGCACCGGATGCAGTCGGTGAACCCGGAGCGGAAGGCGGTATTGCCGTCGTGGCACGCGCCACAGGACTTGCCGTCGGCGATGTCCTGCATCAACACCGCGTTTGCTCCGGCTTTGGGCTCGAACAGATCCATGTGGCACACCTTGCAGCGATAGCGGATCCGGTGGACCCAATGGGGAAACCGGGCCACGGGGAGCGTGGTGGTCACCACTCCCGCCGCGTTCCCGATGGTATCGGAGCGTGCCACCGCGGAATCGGCGGTGACCCGGCGCATGGTGATGGTGCCGAGCAGATCCGGTTGGGCCCGGTCGGGCGGCAGGGTCATGCTGCGGTGGCACCGCTCGCAACCGGTGGTGACGGGGTAGGCCACCTTGCCATGGCACTCCCCGCAGAACCGACCCTGGAAGATGTCGCCCATGGTGATCTTGGTGTCCTGATACCGGAAGATCCGTCCGTGGCACTGCCGGCAGTCGGCCCACTCGGTATGGGCCGAGTGGGGGAAGAAGGCGTCGAACAGGGTATCGGGACCCGGGAGATAGAAATCGAAGGCGAACTCGAACCGCGACTCGCCCAACGCGGGGGAGTCTCCTGGGAGCGAGGAGCGTGGTTTGATGATCCGTTCCCTCAGCGCCGCCATCCAGTCGATGTTGCCGGCGTGATCGCGGGGGAGCAGCGCCACAACGCTGTCCGGATCCAGGGTGAACTCGATGGGCGGGCGCACCGTATCCACTACGGACAACATGCCGCCAGGTACCTGTACCACGACGGTGTCGACCGCCGCCCCCGGCTTGGCCGGGGGCAGGTCCAGAAACGTGTTCGCGGCTCCCCGACACGAGAGAACCGCGAACGTCACCCCAACGAAAGAACGCACCCAATTTCGATTCATCCTACTTAATATGGCACGTCGTGCAGAGGACGCTAGCCGTATTCGCCATCCGTAGGAACGGCCTATTGGCCGCCGTATGCGGATTGTGGCAGCTGCCGCACTGCACCTTCCCGCCGTAGAGCACCAGACCGGCCAGGGCAACGGACGCAGGCGTGTTGAACTGTACATCCGCCGTGTTGTCGTACATCACGGAGATCGGGTGGTCGTTCCGCAGGTCGGTGCCGAGATTGGTCTGGCCCACGGGCATGGTCGTCCCTACGGCCCCGGGCCCGGTGTAGGCGTTGGGCACGTTGATGATGACGTCGAGCCCCACGGTGCCGTCGTGGCACGACAGACAAGCCATCGACACGCCGGTCGGTTGCGCGTCAACGACCATGTCGATCGTCGAGCTATGGATCGCGTCGTACATAGTGTACGGCGCGGTCGACGGGTTTCGGTTCCACAGCGGGGCGGACGTCAACCCGGCGTGCGGAGTATGGCAGTACACGCACACTTCGCCATAGTCCCTCAGCGCGCCGGCGCCCAGTGAGTCGCTGGCTGCCAGGTACGACAGGTTGTGCAGCGTCGAGGCCACGGAGGTGCCGTTGGGCCACCCGGGCGGCGTGGTCACCTGCGCCTGGAGGCTCTTTCCAACACCAGCCAACAGCACCACCAGCACCGCGGCTGTCAGGATGGATAAACGTGAACGCATTGCTTTCTCCCTTTTTCTTGCCCCATCTTCGGGGCATCGTGAAACTCAGACCATCGATCGGCACGAATCGCCGGCCGGCGGCTAGTTCGGCTCCCGGGTGTCTGTCGCAGACTCTTCGACCGAGAGATACTGAAACATCTGAATGCGGTCGTTGTACCGATCGGCCACGTAGATCGTCCCGTGCCGGTCGATATGGATTCCCATGGGCAGCCAGAACTGTCCCGGCCCCACGCCGACCGACCCGAAGGACATCAGCAGCTGCCCCTGGCCGTCGAACACCTGCAGATTGTTGAAGGCCCCGTCGACGACGTACAGATGCCCGTCGGGATCGACCGCGATCCCCTTGGGTCTCGCCAGCGAACCGGGCGTGTCGCCCAGCCGTCCAACCGAGAACAGGTGTGTTCCCTCCCGGTCGAAGGCCTGCACCCGGAAGTTCAGGCCGTCCGACACGTACAACGTCCCGTCGGGCGCCACCGCCACCGACAGCGGGTAGCGGAATTCCCCCGGCTCGGCCCCACGGTTCTCGACCAGATCGCGCGACGTCCCCTGGTAGTGCGCCTGGACACCGTGTGAGGACGAATCGCCGGCTGCCCCGGCCTGGACCCGCTTGGCCGCGAGGTCGCCGACATGGCGCCCCAGTCGCTGGACGATGGCGCCGGCGTGGTTGTACACCACCACCTGGTGCAGATAGCTGTCCGCCACGTAGATCCGGTCGGCATCGGCGTCCACCGCCACGTCGACGGGGTTCAACAGCTGCGACGGCCCGCCGAAGGCGGCCAGGAATTCCTCGTTCGGCCCGAACATCACCACCCGGTGCGCCGATGGATCCGCCACGTAAACCCGCCCACGACCGTCGCCACCCAGCCCCATCGGCTTCATGAGCGCCCCGAATCCCTCCTTGCCTCCGATGATGCGCACCTCGCCCGCGCCGCGATCGAACACCATCACGGCCCCAGCCGCCCCGTCACTCACGAACACCCGCATGCTGTCCGCGGCGTATACGTCGTTGGGCCGGAGGATGGACAAGTCGCCGGACCCCTTGCCGGTGATGGCGCGGGACAGCCCGCCTAGAAACGATCCCTTCTTCCCGATATCGGACTCCGACCGCAACGCTCCGACATAGCGGATCCGGGGCACGTCAGGCGGCAGCGGCCACACCAGCTCCTGCACGGCGTCCTGAGCGACGGCCATGGCCGGCCAACCCAGGCCGGTACCGGCCGCAACCAATGCTCCGATGGCTGCTGCCGCCTGCACCGCGCGCCGGCCGACGCGAAACGGCAGGGTTACCAAAAGTGCGCCGTACTTTCCCCGGTGCCACCGATGTGACACGCCGAACACATGCTGCCTCCGGTGTTGGAGATGCGCAGAAAAGGCTGAAATTGTTGTGAATGAGCCGCGTGACATGTGGCGCATTGAACCTTCCCTCCCATGAGTCTCAAGCCCGCGGCTTCGACGGCCGCCGCGGAGCGGAAGGACGGATCCCTGGAGGGATCGTAGACCATGCCGATGGGGTGCTGGTCGCGAAGATCGGTGTCGAAATACACGTTCTCCCAGTTGAACCCTCCGTCCGGACTCCCCCCCTTGTGGCAGTCGTCGGAGCACCGTTCGATCCGCTCGCCTTGGGGGCTGGGGGGATTGGGCACCGTAGGCGGATTGATGATCCCATCGAGTGCGATCGTGCCGTCGTGGCACGACAGGCACAACAGAGACACGCCCGACGGTTGCGGGTCGGTGATCATGTCCATGGAGCCGGACGAGTACATCCGATAAGGACCCGTGGGCGTCTGCCGGTTCCACACGGGACCGCTGAATCCTCCACCGTGAGGCGTGTGGCAGTAGACACACGCCTCCTGGTAGTCCGCGATCATGTTGGTCATGGGAGGCCGCTGGGCCGTGCGCGACAGGTTGTGAACCGTCCCCGTCACGGTCAGACCATT